>JAENWB010000141.1:0-12615 GCA_016650275.1 Nitrospiraceae bacterium
CAAACGCATGGGGCCACTTCTGTGTCAGAGTGGGTGAGAGATTGGTACGTGGAAGATTTCCACCAGAGATCTCCTGCCCGGGATCCACAGGGACCTCCGCGTGGCTCCTCTTCCGAGTGCTGCGGGGCGGCGAATGGAATGAAAAACCGCCGGATCTTCGGGCCAGCTATCGAGGGTGGGATGACGTGACCTACTGGGGGCCGACGCTCGGCGTGCGCTGCGCGGAAGACGTGACCTGATCTTGCGCTCTCCTTCCTGTGTCCTTCCCCCTCGTCATTCGTACGAGGCCGTCTTCGTGGATTCCCGTCGTCGAGGAGAGCTGCCTATGAGACCAATGGGTACATGGTCCTGGCTTGCGATCGTTACGGGACTCTGTGTTTTTGAGGGGTGCAGCGGGCACGGTCCGTTCGGCATCTTCGTGGACTCCACGAAAGATTGTGCAGAGATGCTCCTGCAGCGAGATATTCAGACAGTCGCGAAGACCAGAGAACAACGCTTCCTGGGGAAGGTTCCGGACACCACCGCGCGTTGTCTCGGAGGGAAGCGCGCCGAGAATCTCAGGGAGGGGCCCTGGTTGGATTGGCCGAATTATTGGGCCACCGGCGATGTCACGTCTCTTGCTCCTGCGCGTCTTCTGGCCCATGCCAAGGTGATGGGCCCCAATGTGCACGGGATCAACGGCGCGCTCTATGAGCTGGAGCTGCAACGTATCGAACTCATCAAGTTCAATCTCTTCGACAACAACAAGACCTACGAAGCCTACGTCACTGGGCGCGACGGCGAGGCCGGGCCGGTGCTGAAAACCTGGCCGGAAATGCGATTACCACGAACCCATCCCGACTTCCAGGCTGTCGGTGGCGACCAGCCGCAGGTCTGTCGAGGAGAGTTGATTCGCTTCCGTACCCTGACCGGCACGTGCAACGACATCCGCAACCCGCTGATGGGATCGACGCATCAACTCTTTGCGCGGAACGTGGAGTTCAACAGCACGTTTCCCGATCTGGGCCTGAGTGAGATCACCAGGAATCGCCATGGGGATCGAGTAGGGCTGTTGAAGCCAGACCCGCAGATCATTAGCCGGAAGCTCTTCACGCGAGCGCAGTCGCAGCCGGACAGATGTCGCGAGGGCTACGGGCTGCCTGGTGATGTACAAGAGGCCGAGTGCGAATACAAGAAGGCGCCATTTTTCAATGTGCTGGCAGCCTTCTGGATCCAGTTCATGACCCACGACTGGTTCGCGCATCTAGAGGAGGGGCATAATCGACCGGAGTGGATGCCCGTCGGTTGCGCGACCCAAAGAGTCAAGAATGTCGAGCAACCGCTGACGGACGAGGACGTGAAGCAGCTGAGCTGCCGGCCCGATGACAAGATCGATGCGGCGTACATCGCCGAAAGCACGGAGTCCTGGTCATTGACCCACGGGGGCAAGGCCTATCTCACGCGTGCGCCGAAGACCACCGCAAATCACGTCACCGCCTGGTGGGATGCTTCGCAACTCTACGGATACGACGAGCGGTCCGGCAAGCGCGTGAAGCGCGATCCCAAAGACCCAGCCAAACTGTTGCTGATGCCGGTGAGAGAGGGAGGGGCCGAGGGCGACAAACTTGGCTACCTGCCGGCCTTTGAAGCGGGAGACCCGATCAATCCAGAATGGTCCGGGCAGGAGGCCACGGCCTTTCCCGACAACTGGAGCATCGGGACCAGCTTCTACCACAACGTCTTTGCCAGGGAACACAACGTCTTTGTCGATGCATTCCGGAAGCTGGTCGCTCGCACGCCCGATGGCGACAGCGGCTTACGAAATCCAGCCAAACCCGATCACGTCATTCGCTATAGAGACGTCAGGCCGAACGAATTGTTCGAAGTCACCCGGCTGGTCGTCGCTGCCGAAATTGCCAAAATTCACACCACCGAATGGACCACGCAACTGCTCTACAACGAGCCGTTGAATCGGGGCATGAACGCCAACTGGCACGGAGTCTTTGCGAAGCAGCAGGTGGTGGCGGACGCGTTGAAGGAAGTCGTGCGTCGCCTCGACGACACGAATGACGCGAAGAAGGCGAACAGCCTCTACACGGCGCTGGCCGGTGGACCGGGCATCTTCGGGTTGGGCAACAGGGTGTATGACGGGGTGCCGCTCGTGGGCCTAATCGATCCCAACAAACAAGACCGCTGGGACCTGAAAAACGACGATCATATCAACGGGGGCGTCAACCATTTTGGCTCCCCCTTCAATTTCCCCGAGGAGTTCATCACGGTGTACCGGCTGCACCCATTGTTGCCGGACTTGATCGAGTACCGCGAGTGGAACAAGGAGCCGAACGTCATCCGGCACAACGTGCCGGTGATCGAGACCTTCCGGGGCAAGGCGACCGAGGCCATGCGGCAGAAAGGCTTGGCGAATTGGGCGCTCAGCATGGGTCGTCAGCGGTTGGGGTTGTTGACGCTTCAGAACCATCCGCAATTTTTGCAAAACCTGAAGATGAATCGCCTGCAATCCCCCACTCAACAGATCGACGTGGCCGCACTCGATCTCATCAGGGACCGGGAGCGAGGCGTCCCGCGCTATAACGAGTTCCGTCGGCAGTATGGGTTGAAGCAATTGACCAGCTTCGATGACTTCGTCGATACGCGACTGCCTCTGGATTCGCCATCTCGCCACGAGCAGGAGCATCTCGTGAAATCGTTGCGTGAAGTGTACGGGCGGCACCAGTGCGATGCATCCAAGAAGATCACCGAGGCGCGGTTGAACGACGACGGATCACCCATCAACGATTGTTTGGGGCATCCACAGGGCAGTCTGATCGACAACATCGAGGACGTCGATACCGTGGTGGGCTGGCTGGCGGAATTCAGGCGGCCGCATGGCTTTGCCATTTCCGAAACCCAATTCGTCGTCTTTATTCTCAACGCCTCGCGCCGTCTCTTTAGCGACCGGTTCTTCACCTCCAGTTTCCGTCCGGAGTTTTATAGCACCCTCGGGGTCGAGTGGGTCACGAACAATGGGCCTGGTCACGAGATAATGGAGCAGGGAAAGCCCAATGGCCATGAGCAGCCTGTCTCTCCCATGAAACGCGTCCTGCTGCGGACGATGCCGGAACTGGCAGGTGAACTTCAGGGGGTGGTGAATGTGTTCGATCCCTGGGCGCGGGATCGCGGAGAATATTACAGCCTCCAATGGAAGCCCAGGGCAGGGGCGGAGGAAGATAAGGCGTTCGCCAACGGAGGGAGATGAGGGAGGCCTAGTCGTCCTCTTGCTCGCGGAACAGTGGAGGGGATGGAGCCTGATGATCTTCTTTGCTCGCGCAACGCGCGGCCTCAGAAGGTTGGGGAGGGAGCGACCAGGTGCCCTTCTTGCTCGCAGAACGCGCACGGTGAAACTGTGCTCGTTCGACGCGCGCAGTTAAGGGCAACCTCGACCGCTCCCTTTAGTAGATATTTTGAGCAGGGGAAGAATTTCCCTTGACGCACGCATTCAAGGATCTACTAGGCCGTCTACGTTCCGGGTGGCGGACCTTTTGAGCATCCTGTTAGAATCTTTCGCCATGCCGGTCGAAACGTTTGCCGCACAAGTTGAAATGATCAAAGATCTGACGCATGACGTTCGTCAGTTCGACCTGCGGTTGATCGCGCCGAAGACCATCACATTCAAACCAGGCCAGTTCGTCTCGTTCGAAGTGTTCCATCCTCAGACCGGCCACGTCGTGACGCGGCCCTATTCCGTCGCCTCGCAGCCCAGCCGCTCGGACGTCATCACGCTGCTGTTTAACCTGGTACCGGGTGGACCAGGCTCCACCTATCTGTTCAACCTAAAGGAAGGGGAAGAGACACACTTCAAAGGGCCGGCGGGGAATTTCTATCTGCGTGACGATCCGAATCGCGAACTGCTGTTCATCGGCACCAGCACCGGCATCGCGCCGATCCGATCCATGCTGCTAGCGAACGCGGAACGTCCCGATGCGAGACCGGCAACCTTGTTCTGGGGACTGCGCGGCCAGCGGGACTTGTATTATCAGGAGGAGTTGGCCGAATTGACCAGGCGGACTCCGACCCTCACGGTCATCACGACGCTGTCCCGCCCCGAGCCCGCCTGGTCCGGCTTATCCGGCCGCGTCCTGAGGCTGATAGAGGAGCGGATCGTTTCGGTCAAGAGTCTCGCTGTCTATATCTGCGGGAACAGCGCCATGATTGCCGACGCCACATCCTTGCTCCAGAAAAAAGGCCTGTGCCCCATTTACCGCGAAAAATACTACGACGACACAGGCTCGCCAGAAGATTAAGGGGAAGGCATGGGTAGCCCGTTAGTCTCCTGTGCTCGCGCAACGCGCGGCCTCAGAAGGATGAGGAAGGGAGCGGCCATGTGCCCTCCTTGCTCGCAGAACGCGCACGGTGAAACTGTGCTCGTTCGATGCGCGCAGTAAAGGGCAGCCTTGGCCACCCCCCTAAAGAGAAGTATTGGGAATCAGAAGGCCCTCGTTGGACGCGCGCAGTAGGAGACCAATCGGGCCACCCGCTACTACAAGGAGCAAGCGAGCTTGGACGGAGCATTTCTTTCTTTTATAAGGTGAACACATGCACCGGTTGAAAGAGAAAGTCGCAATTGTGACGGGCAGCAGCAGCGGCATCGGCAAGGCGATCGCGCTGCGATTTGGAGCCGAAGGCGCGAAAGTCATCGTCACGGCTAGGCGGATGGCGCTCTGCGAGCAGACCGTCCTGCAGATCACGAAGAACGGCGGTGAGGCCTGGGCTATTCAAACCGACGTGGCCGATGAACGTCAGGCGGAACGACTGATCGAGGAGACGGTCAAACACTATGGGCGGCTCGATATTCTCGTGAACAACGCGGGAGTCATTGCGGGTGGGCGGTTAGCCGAGACGACGACGAAGGAGTTCGATGAGGTGATGAATGTGAATCTGCGCGGCACGTTCTTCTGTTGCCGGGCCGGATTTAAGCAAATGAAGAAGCAGGCCGGGGGGATGATCATTAACATGTCGAGCGTCGCCGGCGTGCAGGCCTGGGCGAGCACGGGCACATACAGCGCGTCAAAGCACGGCATCATGGCGCTGACGAAATCACTGGCCGACGAAGGCCGCCCGCATCACATTAAAGTCAGCGCCATCTGTCCAGGCGGCGTGGCAGACGATCTTGTCGATGCCTCGCCGGAGGAGATTCTCCGCAGCGAGAAGATCGATCCGTTTGACGTGGCTGAAACGGCGCTCTATTTGGCGACGCTGAGCAAGTATTCCGTCGTGCATCAAGTGGTCATTGATCGGCTGGGAGCCGATTGGTGAGGGCGACGTGCTCAGACCCCTGCGCTCTCAGAGACCTCACTCAGCCCATCACATGTGTTGTGTCATACGCATGAGCTATCAGCCATCAGCGTTCGGCTCTCACCGATACTTGGCGAAACATATGAGATCAAGGTGGTCGTAGTGATCGGGGAGAATCGTTTCCGCCTTGTAGCCGAGGCTTAAGAACAAATGAATGTTCCGGGCCGTGCGCAGCATGGTGCAGGCAAAGAACTTATGGGCATCGGTCGCAACCAATTCGATTTCCCGTATCAGCGCTTTCCCCACCCCCTGGCTCTGGTGCGCGGGACTCACGGATAACAACCGAATCACGCACACACCGGCCACCGTCCAATAGCGTACGGACCCCACTACCCCGCCATCTGCCTCCGCCACGAAGATATGTTTCTCCTTGGCATCCTGCCTGAGGCTGTCGAGTGTTTCCGTGGTCCACCCGCTGACTTGATAGACATTGGCGTATTCCCCGAACGCGGCCTGCTGTACTTGAAGCAGGGCTGCGAAATCCGCTTCGGTCGCTGGTCTGATCCGAATCATAAACAGCGCTCCAGGCTGGTGCTCCTCACCTCGCGATCGTGAAGATAGCAGAGCTTGGCCCCCATCTTCCATCCAACGCGCGGTGGGAAACCAAACCAGGCAGCCCCTGGGAATTGGATCATCGTGCTGGGTGTCGATCGATGGTACGATACGAAATGGCTGCCGCATCGGGGTCTCCTATCACCACCGACATTCCGCAGCGAATGGATCGCTTACCCTGGTCGCGATGGCATTGGCTGGTGGTGGCGGCTCTCGGCGTTACGTGGCTGCTGGATGGACTGGAGGTGTCCATTGTCGCCGCACTCGGTCCCGTCCTCACGCATGTCACCACATTGCACCTGACGGAGTCCGAAGTCGGGCTCACCGCGTCCGCATATCTGGCCGGCTCTGTGGTCGGCGCCATCGTCTTCTCCTACCTGACCGATCGGCAGGGGCGGAAAAAATGGTTCATGGTCACACTCCTGATCTATCTGGCCGCCACGGTATTGACGGCCTTCTCCTGGGATCTGTGGAGCTTCATGCTCTTTCGCTTCATGACCGGCGCGGGCATCGGTGGTGAATACGCGGCGATCAATTCGGCCATCGACGAACTCATCCCTGCGCGCTGGCGCGGGCGTACCAACCTGGCGATCAATGGCAGCTGGTGGCTGGGATCGGCAGTCGGCGCGCTCCTCATCATTGTGCTCTTGAACCCTGATCTCATCCCGGAATATCTGGGGTGGCGCCTCTGCTTCGGCTTCGGAGCGGTCCTGGGTGTGAGCGTTCTGCTGCTCCGTCGATTCATCCCGGAAAGTCCCCGCTGGCTGATGACCCATAGGAGGGTGAAGGAAGCAGAAGCAGTCGTCTCCAATATCGAGGATCAGATTTCGCGAGGAAAAGGGCTGGCCTCGCTGCCGATACCAGAAGGATCGATGGTCGTGCATGCCCAGCCCCATGTGACATTGGGCACCGTGGCCCGGCAGCTCTGGAAAGTCTATCCCAGGCGCACGATACTCGGCATCGCACTCATGACTACGCAATCGTTTTTGTACAACGCCATTTCGTTTACCTATCCATTCGTGCTCACCAAGTTCTACGCCGTGCCAATCAGCAGCATCGGTTTGTACATCCTGCCGTTTGCGCTCGGCAACTTCCTTGGTCCGCTCTTGCTCGGCCGCTTCTTCGATACCATCGGCCGTAAACCGATGATCAGCCTCACCTACGCCCTCGCCGGTTGCCTGCTGGCCGTGACAGGATATTTGTTTTGGCAAGGCGCGTTGACCTCCGTCACCCAAACGGTGGCTTGGACCTGCGTATTTTTCTTCGCCTCGGCGGGCGCCAGCGCGGCCTATCTGACCGTCAGCGAGATTTTCCCCCTGGAGATCCGCGCGATGGCCATCGCATTCTTCTTCGTTGTGGCACAGGGAGCGGGGATTGTCGCTCCCTGGTTGTATGGCAAACTGATCGAATCATCTGCCACGAGCGTGTTCTATGGCTACTTACTCGGAGCCGGTATGATGCTTGTCGGTGCGCTCGTGGAACTGTTCTTGGGGGTCAAGGCAGAGGGCCGGTCACTCGAATCCATTGCCACGCCTCTCTCGGAGAATAAGGCATCGGAAGAACTGGCGTCCACTTCTTAGACAATCCTCCGCAGTCGTCCTCCTGCTCGCGGACCTGACCTTCCCCCGATTCCGTAGACACATGGTTAAGCAAGTATGGGTTCTCCAATCTGGCATATGGAGAATATTTCTGTGGATTTTTGGGGCAAGCTGAGAATAGCATCTGTTGCAAAACGCTCCATCTCTGAGGAATTAGCGATGGCGAAATTTCCTCTCCTGCCGAAGAATCACGTGGTTTTCCTGAGAGTTTGTTTCCCATGAGACATGTCAGTCCAGGAAATGTGAATTGCTCATAGTAAATCTCAAATGAGCGCTTCTTTTTAGGGGGAGCGTTTTCTCAAGACAACGTAGCAAGGCTCATGCAACGAAGGAGGTGTTTCGATGCACTGCCGAAACCTTGTAGGTTTTTTCATGCTCTCAGCCATGATGGCCCTGGTCACCATAGCGGCTGGCGCTCCGCGTGAGCCTACCGAACACCGAGTCCCCCCCTCTGCAATGAAGGAGGCCCTCAGCTATAAGGCCCCCTTTGGAGAGGCTCGCACAGCCGAGCCAGAAATCGTCGCAGCGGGTAAAAAGCTCTACGAAAGCAAAGGGGGTTGTGTTCTCTGTCACGGGATCAGCGGCAAAGGCGACGGGCCTGCTGCGCATATGCATCAACAGCCGCCATGGGATTTCACGAACTGCGCCGTTCAGAACGAGCGGGAGGACGGGGAACTGTTTTGGGCTATCAAATACGGCAGTCCAAACACGGGGATGAAACCACTCATTCCCGGGGCGTTGTCGGAAGAGGAAGGGTGGAAGGTCGTGGCCTATGTCCGAACATTTTGCACCGCACATTCGTAGGGTCATATGGTTTGGCCCTAGCGCTTTGAGCGGAACAACATCCGTGGCATCATCAATGCGCCGACGCATGCGGGCGTCAAATGAAGGGAGACAACCGTGAGCATTCGCACAATGACAAAACGGGGAGTTATTGTCTGTATGCTTGCACTGATCGGCCTGGTCAGTTTCGAAATCAGCTTCCTGCTGCCTGAGGCTCATGCCATTCCCGCGTTTGCACGGAAATACGGAGTACCGTGCAACACCTGCCACGTGCCAGGATTTCCGAAGCTCAATGACTTCGGCAACACATTTCGCGACCAGGGGTATCAATTCGGCGCGGATGTGGACCTTCCCACGCACGAAAATATCACCATGGGCTACTGGCCCCTCTCCATGCGAACGACGGTCGGCTACCAGGCAGCCAGTGTTCGAACGGACGGCAGTGGAGTCACGACCGGTGGGTTTGGTTTTACGGGACTGGACATTTTAAGCTTTGGCCTCCTGCACCGCGACATCTCGTTTGGCTTGGTGTTGACCCCCGGGCTCGGAAGCGCAGGGTTCGGCACGGGAGGGTCGGACGGCGATTTGGAGGCTGCCTATATCCGGCTCAACCGGCTCGAACGGTTTCTTGGTGTCCAAGGCGAGCCGGGAACGTATCTCATGAATCTGAAGGTTGGGAAGTTTGAACTCGATGTGCCCTACAGCGAGAAACGGAGTCCCACTCTCAACACGCCCTTCGCGATGTATCACTATGTCGCTGGTACTCCCTACTTCGCCGGGATCGGCGGGACATCGACCAGTTCCTACCTCAACCCCAACTCCTTCGCGATCGGAGAAAATTCACCTGGCGTTGAAATGGCCGGCATTACCAAAACGGCGGTCACCGACGGGTACTTCCGCTACAGTCTCGCAGGGCTCAGCACGAACTCCTTCGCAGGCCCTGTCAGCGGCGGCCCCGGCACGGGAGGGCGAAACGTGAATTTCTACGGCCGTATGACGCAATCGTTTGGGGGCTACGGTATTGTCACAGGCCAGCGCATCGGGCTGTTCGGCGTGTACGGAAATGCTCCTACTATCGCGAATGTCACCTGCCCAGACTGCCAGGGCATTGCGGGGAGCGGTCAGCCATTCTCTCGGATTGGGGCCGATGTGAGTCTCACCTTCGATGGACAATGGAATCTCTTTGGCGCCATCGTGCATGGGAACGACAGCAAGAATCTGTTCGTGTCGCAAGCCATCGTGAATGCCCAGAACGCGTCCTGGAACGGCGCCTTTGTCGAGTTAGACTGGTACCCGACTCAATTGCCGCTGGTCGGAATGCCCGGCTGGCTCCTCTCCTATCGCTATGACATCATCAGAAACGATCGGCAAGGCGATCCAACGTTTGCCAAAAACTACAATAACGTCGACTCCCATACGTTCCTGGTCCGATATTATCTCCACCAGTCAAACCGGACTGATATTGCACTGCATGCAGAATACAACACCTACCGCACGGTAGGCGTAGGAACACTCAATGCGGGGACTCCAGGAAGTGGTGCGTGCGCTCCCGCATGCGGAAATCTGTTGGGCCAAACGATGCTCGTCGGGCTCGACTTTGCCTATTGAAGACATACGAGAGGCGGACATGGTTGTGCAGCGCGCCACTCGCGCCTTCTGTGGAGAAACAGAATGACAGAGGGCGGGAAAGCAAAGCCAGGCTGTTCAACTCCCATGTTGATGATGGCTGTACTGGCTGTTGCCTGTAGTCTCGGATCGGTAGCAACCAGTCGGGTGGTCTGCGGAATGTGTGAAGAACCGGATCGATTTGTCCGGCTGCAGGTTTCCACGAGGGATCGTCATGCGGAAAGCACTCAACCTTTTTCCCATCCCTTCCGTTGGAGCGTTGAGCAATGGAAGCCGATCCTGCGCAGTATCCAGGTCCGGAAACTGGGCCAGGGAGTTCTTTTCATTCCTGTTCCGAACGGGCCGACGCTGCCGGCCTTTACTCCGGCTGAGGTGGACTATCTCAGCGAAACCCTGACGCGAGCGTTTGCCCAGGCGCAGCCCTCTGAAGTGGTGGTCTTCGGATTGACTAGCCAGAAGACAAAAGAGATTAGCGAAATCACGACGGGGGCCTGGTTTGTAATAGATACGCAGCTGCATCTTATCTTGGGGAACTATCGTGAAGCCTTCACGATGTCGAGTATCCGTGAGCTGCTGTGGCAGGATCCGCTGCACATGATCGCCGGGGCACTCTATGAATTTGTGCCTGGCCCATATCAGAGCCTGCCTCGGGAAGACAACGGGCTTAGGACTTTCCTGATCCCTGAGGCTCCACAGTTAGCCCTCACCTATCAACAGCTCTCCCTGGGCGCTCCCCCGGTAGAGGGTGGTCACGAGAAGGGCGCACCTTCTTCCGCGTACACAGATTCTTCTCTCGAAGGAAAGTTGCAACGACTCAAGCAGATTCGCGACGACGGGTTGATCACCGACGACGAATATGCAGTGAAAAAGAAAGCGCTCTTCGACGGGTTTTGACCACTGACCTCCTCAAGACAATAGCGTGACGTTGAGCAGCGAGAAACTAGTAGGGTGATTGCTTGACCTTACACCTCTCGGTTTGGCGGTTTCAGAACGCAGTTCTCGCCTCGTCCGCGCGCGCGGCGGTTCTTCTTGTTGGTCTTGTGTTCGTCTCCGGCTAATTTAGGCTGTTGTGGGGTGGCGTTTGGGGGTACCGACTGACTCAATGGTCATGCGCACAGGGACCTTGGGCCGCAACGTCATCAGAGGGTCCGGAAGGATGGGTTGTCCTTCTACCAATCGGAGGCGGACGTTCGAGGCCAGTGTCGCCAAAATCAGCAGGCCTTCCAATTCCGCAAATGATTCGCCCAGACACCGACGCCCACCTCCGCCAAACGGAAAGTAGCTGAAGGCCAGCCGTGCCTGTTTTGCTTCTGGCGAGAAACGGTCTGGATCAAATCGGTTGGGGTCGGGAAACCACCGAGCGTTTCGGTGCATGCTCCAGGGGCTATGGACCACCCTGGTGCCGGCCTGGAGTAGGACACCGGATGGCAGTCTGTCTCCAGCGCGGCTCTTACGTGCGTGTAACAACCAAGCAGGAGGGTAGAGGCGAAGTGCCTCCTCCCAGACCATTTTGGTATACAGCAACCGAGGCATATCTGCTGCCGTCGGGAGACGGTTGCCCAGCACGGTCTCTAACTCATGGGCCAGGCGTGCGCGCACGGGTGGGGACTGGGAGAGGAGATACCAGGTCCATGTCAGGGCATTGGCTGTTGTGTCATGGCCGGCTATCATGAAGGTGACGAGCTCATCACGAATCTCCTTATCGCTCAGTGGCTGGCCTGCCTCGTCGGTGGCTGCGAGCAAGAGCGAGAGCAAGTCCTCGTTCTGGTTCTGGTGTTGGGGCGCGCGACGGTTCTGAATAAAACTTCTGATTCTTCCATCTATAAACTGCTGGCCACGAAAAAATCTTCGATGCTGTGTTGTCGGAACCCACAGGGGCGTGATCCAGGCGAGCAGGGAGTTATACTGCTTCGAGACGATGTGGTGTCCGGCTGTGAGGGCCTCCGCTACTTGCGTGGCGTCGGAGCTCACGTCCCGTCCGAAGAGGAGGCGCCAAATGATCGACAGGGTGAGCTGCGTCATCTCCCGTCCGATGTCGACGGTCGTGCCAGCTCGTGGCGAGGGCGGCTGCTTTTTCGGTAATCAGGCCGGCGTATGAGGCCACATGGTCTCTATGGAAGAAGGGGAGAAACAGCCGCCGTTGGTGGTGATGGGTCTCGCCCTCCGTATGCAACACGCCTTGTCCAAACACCAGGGATTCGCCCGGAGGGACTCGGGTCTTCGTGTAGTTGTGTTGGTTGGTCACCAGCACGTGTTTGACGTCGTCCGGATGGTTGAGGAAGTACATGGCCAAATCCGGATGGCGAAAGAAGAACTCGGCCATCCGTCCCATCGGGAGCTTCGCGACATCGCCATAGGAGTGACAGTTCAACAGAAAGCCGAGACTATCCTGTCGAAATTCTGGAAAGAATCCAAACCAACGAGAGACCGGCGGACCGGGGAGCGATGTGGCGGGAATGGCCTGGTTCGTCATGCCTGATGCACCTCGTGCGACCAGCATACTGCAGTTACGGCGGGGGGTAGTCAACGATTCTCCGGTGGAGCAGAGAGGCGCGGAGCATACAAGGAGCAGAGGACAAACTCATGGGGTCATTGTGAGGTGGCCCGGAAATAACGGACACCTGGATTAAGAGTCACCTGCCATCTTCTCGAACTCCCCTGGACTCCGATAGCCGAGCGCCTGATGCAAGCGCTGGCGGTTGTAGAACTCTTCGATATATTCCAC
>JAENWB010000142.1:0-21660 GCA_016650275.1 Nitrospiraceae bacterium
GCACTCAGAACTCAAAACTCAGGACTCATTGTAAACCTGGTCATAGTGTCATGCCAAAAGAAACAATTGAAACGCTGATTTCTGAACTCATACACGAAGAGGATTGGCGACGGATGCGGGCGACGGCAGCTTGCCTGTCAGACGGACCCCGCGCAGTCCAGGCGCTCATTCACGCGCTGCAGACTGGTTTGCCGGCATTGAAAGCCGAGGTCGCAGCTATGTTGGCGCGCGTGAACGATCCTCAGGCTGGCGTGCCGCTGGTCGGATTACTCCGCGATGAGGATGAGGCTGTCCGCAAGGCCGGCGCGACAGCGTTGGAACACATGGCGGGGGTGCTGGACGAAACGACCGCCGCGGCGCTGACCTCGCTGCTCTATGAATCGAAGGATGAGGGGATTCGCCTAGTGGCCTCACAGTTGTTGGGGGTCATTCCGAATGCGATCGCTCCACTGAGCGAGATGTTGACCCATCAGGACCCGGAAGCGCAGGTCATGGCGGCGACGATGTTGGAACATCTGCTCGATCCCCGTTCGGCGGACGCGTTCATCAATGCCATGGGGCAGCCGGCCGTTTGCGACATTGCCGTGCGGACGCTCAAGAAGTTGAGTGCCATTCGTGAACGCATCGACGAGGTGTTTGACGCGCTTCGCGAGATTGAGGAGTTGAGCGAGCGGGAAGAGGCTCGCATGAGCACCGTGATCAATCTTCTGGCCATCGGGCGTCCGAGCGTGGAGATCTTAATCGAGTATCTGGAAGATGACGATTGGGTGGTGCGTGAAGCCGCGGCCGACTTGCTGGGCAAGATCGGCGATGCGCGCGCGGTGGAACCCTTGATGCAGCGGTTGCGGATCGATAAGGATACTGGCGTGAAGGAACTGGCCATGAAGTCGTTGGGTTTGATCGGCGATGCCAGGCCTGCCCAACTTTATATCGAGGCCATTCCCATTCGACCCCTGCGGGTCTATGCCATGGAAGCCTTGGCCAAAGTGAAAGATGTGGATGTGTTGCGGCCGTATAAGGAGCTGTTCGATCGGTTGAGGACGGATCGAGACGGCCTGGTCGCGTACAATTCAGGGTTGATCGCCGACAAACTGGAAGCGATCGACGGGACGCCTGTCGGGAGTCAGGGAGGACAGGACGACGATGAGTGACGATGTGCAGGCTGAACGGATCGAACAACTGATCGGGGCCCTTCGGGACGACAATGAAGCGCTCCGCGATCATGCGATTGCCAGTTTGAGTCAAGTGGGTGAGGATGCGGTGGGGCCGCTGATCGGGCTCATGGCGGACGAAGATGTCCTGATTCGAGAAGCGGCGACCAGTGCCATTGTGCGGATCGGTCCGTCCGTCGTCGATCCGTTGATCGAGGCGTTGGAGGACGATGCATGGGCGATTCGCGAGCAGGCTGCGTCGGGATTGGGGAAGCTGAAGGACCCGCGGGGCGTCGATCCCCTCGTAAAGGCACTCAAGGACAAAGATGGTGCGGTGCGGACCGCCGCCGTGTGGGCGCTCGAGCGTGTCGGCGATGCGCGCGCGGTGCCTGGGTTGGTCGAAGCGCTGGCCGACAACACGGTGCGTGAGGACGTGGCGCGTGTGTTGAAAAAGATCGGCGATGCGCGGGCCGTGGAGGCCTTGATCGACGGGCTGTTGGGCAATAATTGGATGGTGCGGCGTCATGCGGCTGAAGCCCTGGGAAAGATTGGCGATGTCCGTGGAGTCGGACCGTTGATCGAGTCGCTCAAGGATGAGGACTGGCTTGTGCGGCGGAATGCCGCCGAGTCGCTCGCGCGGCTCGGGGCGAAGCAGGCCATCGACCCCCTGCTTCCGCTGCTCGAAGATGAGAATACGATGGTGCAGGAAACGGTCGAAGGTGTGTTGGCGAGTCTGGGGTGGACCGCGAAGCCGTAACAGGATGCTGAAACAGTCCGCCAGCAGGGGGGGGGATGGCCCGGTGAGTCCCCTGTGCTCGCGCAACGCGCGGCCTAAGAAGGCCCTCGTTGGACGCGCGCAGTGGGGGACTCATCCGAGCCATCCTGGGGACAACGTGTACGAGCAAGCGTGGAAGGATTACCTTTGGTTGCTCGCTGAGGCCTTGCCTGCGGAATGGCGCGTCTTGGCGCGCCGGGGTTGGGCGGGTGAGAAGTCTGGCCTGTTTGAGCATTCTGAGGTTATTGGGGCCTCAGTTCCACATGAAAGATTTCAATGTATTGTGTGGAAACCGAGTTTTTCGGCAGCCTGTTAATCTTTTTTTCGATGTAAAAGGAAATACAGAACATGGCGGATGAAGCTCCTAAAAAGCTTATTCAGATCGGTCCGAAGGGCGGTGCGAAGAAGGACGGATTCAATCTCGTCACGGAACGAGTCGTTGCGGTGAACCCTGAAGCGAAACAGCTTGAAGTCGAACTGTTAGCCTATGATGGGAAGACGGTCGTATTGGACGTGGATGACGAGGCGCTCGAAGAGCTGAAGCGCCTCAAGGTAGGGGACGGTGCCACCATCCGCGTCGTCGAAGAAGGCGGGAAACGGATCGCCAAGAGCTTTCGGATTCGCGCGAAGGATCCCAATGCGGCGCGAGCAGACGCGATGCTCATGGATCTCAAGGATAGCCATTGGCTCAACCGCAAGTATGCGGCTGAAGTGCTGGGTGAGCTGAAAGAAGTTCGCGCCGTACGGCCGTTGGTCGATGCGTTGGCGGATGAAGTCGGCGATGTCCGGCAGCGCGCCTATGATTCCTTGATCAAGATCGGCGGGCCGGCGGTGTCGTCGCTCGTGCCCTTGCTGGTTTCGGAGGAAGATGAGCTCAGACAATCCGTGACGGAAATCATCCGTAAAATCGGAAAGCCCGCCGTCGAGCCGTTGGCCACGGCGCTCGTCGAGGCCGACGACCGTCTGAAGATGCGGGTGATGAAGGTGTTGGACCGGATGGGCTACAAGCCAAAAATTAAAGATGAAGTTAAGGCGGTCGAAGCGCCGCGACTCACGTAACGCCGCTGTTACTTGGTCGGGGAGGAAGCTGTACTGGGCCTCCCGACCGAGATGTAACGGAAGCCAAAGGCTGCAACCCGCTCGGGCTCATAGACATTGCGCAAGTCGAAGAAGATGGGCTGGCCTAAGAGGGCTTTCAGTCTGTCGAAATCGAGGGTTCGGAACTCGTTCCATTCGGTCATGAGGATTAACGCGTCCGCCCCCCGTGCTGTCTCGTAGGCATCCTTACAGGGGACGAGGCCAGAGATAATCTGACAGGCTTCCTCAAGCGCAGCGGGATCGTAGGCGCGAACCGTGGCGCCCTGTTTGATAAGCTCCTGCGCAATCGCCAGTGCCGGCGCATCCCGTAGGTCGTTGGTGTTGGGCTTGAAGGACAGGCCCAACATCGCGAACGTCTTGCTCTTGAGTCCCCCAACCGCATTCGTGATCTTTTCAACCATCCGGCCCCTTTGTTGCTCGTTGACGAGTGCGGCGGCGCTTGCGATCTGCATCGGGTAACCGACTCGCTCCCCTGTCTGTACGAGAGCGGCCAGATCTTTCGGGAAGCAGGATCCACCGAACCCCGGTCCTGCGTGCAGAAACTTCGATCCAATCCGGTTATCGAGCCCCATCCCTTTCGCCACCATCTGCACGTCGGCGCCGACCCGTTCACAGACTGTCGCGATTTCGTTGATGAACGAAATTTTGGTGGCGAGGAAGGCGTTGGAGGCGTACTTGATCATTTCAGCAGTCGGAATGTCGGTCACGACGAACGGAGTTTCGATGAGGTATAGCGGACGATAGAGATCTTTCATGATCGCAATCGCCTGCTCGCTGTCTGCGCCGATGACGACCCGGTTCGGTCGCATGAAATCCTCGATGGCGGACCCTTCGCGAAGAAACTCCGGGTTGGAGACGATGTCGAATTGGAACTTGCCCGATTGATTGGCGTTGATCACTTCACGCAGCTTCTCTCCGGTTCCCACCGGGACGGTCGACTTGGTGACGATAACTTTGTACCCGGTCATGGTTCTGGCGATGCCTCGGCCGACTTCTTCTACGTACGAGAGATCGGCTGATCCGTCCGGTCGCGGTGGGGTTCCTACCGCAATGAAGATGACGAGGGCCTTGTCGACGGCTTTGGCGACGTCAGTGGTAAAGCTGATCCGGTTCTCTCGAATTCCTTTGGCGACGAGCTCCGTGATCCCTGGCTCATAGAAAGGGATATCGCCTTTCTCAAGCCTGGCAATCCGTTTGGCGTCGGTATCCATGCAGGTCACACTGACGCCGAACTCCGAAAAGCAGGCACCTGTTACCAACCCGACATAGCCGGTTCCAATCACACTGATATGCATGGGTTTCTGTGCTCCTTTAGCCAAGAACGATCTGGCGGATTATAGCAACGGTACCGGTGGCGAGCAACGATGTTATAGAAAGTCATTTTCATCGGGAAGAACCGCTCGTTGACAGGTGCACGAGGGCTGAGTACTATTTGCTCCCTCCATCGAACGGATCCTGTCGTATGGCGATTCAGAGCGGACCTCTACAGCGACCTCTCGCCGTGATGATGTGCCGGACCTTGCACACGATCAGTCCGGACGCGACCCTGTTGGAAGCGGCCCGGTTGATGTGTGATGCGAAGGTCGGCGCATTGCTGGTACACGAGGGTGGTCACTACAGCGGTCTAGTCAGCGAGTCGGACTTGGTTCGCAAGGGGATGGCCGAGTCGCGTCCGACACAAGAGACGTCGGTCCGTACCGTCATGAGCAGCCCACTGCTGTCGATCGATTGTGCGAGCTCGGCCCACGAGGCGAGTGAGAAAATGGCAGAACATGGGATTCGTCATCTGGCGGTCTCCGATGAGGGGCAGATCGTCGGGATCATCTCCGTCCGCGATCTGTTACGCTACTTCAAAAACTGGGGCGGTCTGTGATCCTGTGGGCTCGTGAGGCAGAGCCGGATCGTTTTCCTGCCCCGTGCGATGATTTCCGCATGAGCGTTGTGAACCGGTCGACTCGTAACCCCCCTTTTTTTGATGGTTTATTCTGATAACGGCGCTGGCGACCGGTCTGGGAGCAGGCGTCGTGTTAACTGACGACGATGCTCCATATCATCTCTTGATCAGGTCCATGGTTGAAGAGGTGCAGCCTGATGCGGGGAGTGCGCACTAAGTTACCGAAGTGATTCCGATTAGCTTGTTGACGCGAGCGTCTGTGTTGAAAATGGGCTCCAGAAATAAATTGGATTAACGTTCTTGCTTCCGTTTTCATCAAGGTGCTATCTATTAAGCTGCCTTTCGAAGAGCAGACGGGCTGTTACGACATGATGGGCGGGCTCAGGGAAGCAGGGTTAGCAAGTTTACGGCTCAGGGGGCTTGGCAGTAATTATTCGCTAACCAGATTACATCTCTTCTTCTTTCTCAAGGAGGTAGGTCATGGGCAAGACGATGTTGGGGATCTTCTTCGGCCTCCTGATGGTCGTGGCTGGGGCATCTGCAGCGTTTGCACTTCAGGCAGGCGGAGTCGAAATCGGGGATTTAGAGACCGGCTCCGTGGTAGGTCAGGCGTTCAAGGAGCTGGACGTCGATGCCCAGCTGTTCGCGATCGAGATTGGAAATTTGAAGACGTGGTATCCGCCCATCACGATCATTGACTTTAAAGTTCGGCCCGGTCGTCCCGTCCTGCTCAAGGTGACGAACAATTCCACTGCTGATCATGGGTTTCAGATGACCGATGCTGCGAACGCTGGTTCTCCGTGGGTGATGAAAGCCGAAGTGGTGCTGAAGCCAGGCGAAACGAAGTACATCGGTATTCCGACCAGCGACATGTTCTATGCCACCCAAGGGAATACGCTGACCTATCGTTGTCACCTGCACCCGGCGCATGTCGGCGGCAAGATTTTGATGATCAAGTAAGAGCTCTTGGCAGATATGAGTGACCACCGCCCTCTCTGCGACCGCGCGGAGGGGGCGGTGGTTTTTTACAGGATGCTGAAAAGGTCCGCTAGCAGGGAAGGGATGGCCCGGTGAGTCCCCTGTGCTCGCGCAACGCGCGGTCTCAGAAGACCCTCGTTGGACGCGCGCAGTGAGGGACTCATCTGGGCCATCCTGGGGACAACGTATACGAGCAAGCTTGGAAGGATCATCTTTGGTCGCTTGCTGCGGCCTTGCTGGACAGCCTTTTTAAGCATCCCGCTTGAGGCACGAAGGCCCTGCTTCTCTTGAGAGAAGCAGGGCCTTCGTAGTTGAACCACGAGCGATGATTAGTTCCGCACGCCGCTCCAGACTTTCGCCGGATCGATCGTCTTATCGGGATTGAGCGTCTTCGCCCGCTCGAACAGGACTTCCGTCGTTTCCGGATAAAGCGGGTCAGCAATGCAACAATTATCGACCGGGCAGACGGCAGCGCATTGCGGCTCGTCGAAGTGCCCGACGCACTCGGTGCAACGGTCGTGCGTAATCACATAAATACTATCGCCGACTCCCTGGCCATCGCCCACATGATTGCCCTTCGTTTCCGCGTCGCTGCGAGTCTCAAATATCGCCTCGTTCGGACATTCGGGCAGGCAGGCTCCACAGGAGATACATTCATCGGTAATCAGCAACGCCATGACCCTCGCCTCCTTCTCACTAGAGAGACACACGGTTGACAATTTCACCCCGTCACGACCATTATGCGTGCCGCGACGTGAGCGCCATTCTAGTCTGCCGCTCTTTTCCAAGTCAACAGAACGGCACTTGCTCAGAAGGCCTAGATTCCCTGTATTAATGGGCCTTTGGGCCCAGGGAATCGTGACAAGTCGTGACAGGGAATGTCTTATGGCCACTCTACCGGTGAGCGATCATGGGCAGAAAAAGAAGCGCATCATCACGCTCGTCCTCATGGCGATTTTCTTGATGAGCGCTTCGTTCTTTCTCATCGATCGAAAAGACGAGGCCATGATTATCGTCTCCTTTCCAAATGGCCGTGAGCTCGAGACGGAAGTGGCGGATACACCGGAAAAACTCCTTGTCGGTCTGGCCTTTCGAGAGACGTTGCCAGCGAATAGTGGATTGCTTTATATCTTCGAGTCGACCGGCCAGAACCACGTCTGGACGAAGGAGTATCGGTTTCCGGTGGACATGATGTGGATTGACGAAAGCCATCATATAGTGGGGCTCAAGGAAAATATCGCTCCCTGTCGGGAAGATGACTGCCCCAAATATAGTTCCTCTCCTGAAGCGGTCCGCTACGCGATTCAAACAGGAGCGGGTTTTATCAAGCAGGAAGGGGTCACCATAGGGCTGGAGTTGAAATATACGCTTCGGATGTAATGCGCGCGGGAGAGGTGGTGGAACGCATGAGGAGAGGAGTCCGGACAGCATGCTAGAGGGGTTTCAATCCGTCGCCCTGGTTGGTGAGTTGCCGCCTGGGCAATCAAAAGTCGTCATGGTGAATAATCGGGAGATAGCGCTCTTCAACATCGAGGGGACATATTTTGCGATTCATAATCTTTGTCCCCATGAAGGCGGGCCTTTGGGTGAAGGGCGTGTGAAGGGTTTTGTCGTGGCCTGTCCGTGGCACGATTTGGCATTCGACGTTCGAAACGGGCAAGGGACGGACGGCGGTGGGTATTGTGTGGGGAGTTATGATGTACGGGTGGAAGGGGCGGAGATTTTTGTCGGGCCTCGGCGAAAGCCATAGCATCATCAGGCAACGAATAAGGAGCGGGTTGCCGCGTTACTGACGATGAGTACGACATCTAGCCACGACCATGATGGTGCCACACACTCGGATGGGGTCAAGGTCATTGAGACGACTCTTGAGCATCCCATTCAGATTCATCTCTGGGAAGACAGGACGCGAGGAGAGCTCTGGGTTCCGACCTATGATCCTACGGGGCTCGCGTTGCTGGCCGACGACTATCTTCGCATCGCCGGGAATAATGCGGTCGACAATGGGCAGCGGACGTTCGAGTTTAAAGCGGTCAAGCCGGGAACCCATCGGGTGCTGTTTGAAAAACGCATGGGGTGGAAATTCACCGCCGAAGATCGGCGCGTCTTTGACGTGACGGCCTCTGATCCCTTGTCTCGGAGGAGTGCGTAATCGTGCCGAATGTGGCCTTCATCAATGGAGCGTTCATACCGCTGGCCGAGGCGAAAGTCTCGATCGAAGATCGAGGCTTTCAGTTTGGTGACGGCATCTACGAAGTGATCCGCACATACAAGGGGCGTCCGTTCGAAATTGAGGCCCATCTGGCTCGACTGGATCGTAGCGCTTTGGCGCTGTCCCTGACGCAGCCCTATCCCCGCGCCGAGTGGGCCGACCATGTCATGGAAGGGATTAGACGGGCCGCCTATCCTGAAGCCAAAGTCTACATTCAGATTACCAGGGGTGTCGCTCCCCGTGATCACGCCTACTCAGATGAAGTGACGCCCACGGTCGTCATGACGGTGCGTGAGTTTCACCCGCTCGACAGGTCAGTACAAGCGGCCGGTGTGGAAGCAATGACGATCGAAGATATCCGATGGGGGCGCTGTGACATCAAGAGCGTGAATCTGTTGGCCAACGTGCTTGCGCGACAACAAGTGAAGCAAGCCCAGGTCTTCGAGGCCATTTTAGTCAACGCGGGATTGGTCACCGAAGGGGCGATCAGCAATGTGATGGTGGTCCAGGGGGGAACGGTGGTGACGGCTCCCGATGGGCCGCGCATTCTGCCCGGGGTCACGAGGGCCGTCGTGTTGGATCTGGCTCTGAGCGAGGGCCTACCGATTCAGGAACGCTTTGTTTCTCAGACAGACCTCTATGAGGCTGACGAAGTTTTTCTCACAGGGACCACGGTCGAGGTCTTGGCTGTCGTTCGTATAGATGGGAAAGTCATTGGAGATGGACGGCCTGGTCCGATCACTCAACGACTCGCCGCGGGTTTCACGAGTCGAGTCGGCTAGCCCTCTTGCTTTGGCATAGGTGGCGTGCTATGGTCCCCGCGATGGAAGTGGGCTCAGGCCCACTTTTTTGTTTGATCTCTTGAATGAGCCATCCTAAAGATACGGGGCCAGGGGTGTCGGTGAAGGAGTCCCGACCGGTCGTTGATCGCATCAGCGAGGTGGTATCGCCCATCCTCTGGGCATTGGGCTTAGAATTGGTCGACGTCGTGTGTGTGGGACAAGGTGCGCGGTCAGTCGTTCGTGTGTATATCGATAAGCCGGGCAGCGTCACGGTAGATGATTGCGGGCGTGCGCACCTCGCGATTGGTCCAGCCCTGGATGTGGCTGATCCGTTCTCCCATGCCTACACGCTGGAAGTCTCCTCGCCGGGTCTGGATCGGGCCTTCAAACGTATTCAGGATTATCGTCGGGCATTGGGGAAGCAAGTGAGCGTGAAGCTCAGGCAGCCGATCGACGGACAGTGGCGTGTGGTCGGGCGGTTGACGGAAGTGAATGAATCGGGAGTCACGGTTGTGGTGAACGATCCGCGTTCTGAGCGGACGGTCGTCCTTGAGTTCGACTCGATTGCTGAGGCGCGGCGCGTCGTCACGTTTTAGGCCGTACCGGAGTCGATCACCGCGGTATGAGCATACCGCGCATTGAATGTGGCTGCAGGGGCAGTCGCCGGAGAGAGAGCTATGAATCGAGAATTGATTTCAGTCATCGATGAACTTGGTCGTCAAAAGGGCATCGAGAAGAGCCGAGTGATCGGGGCGATCGAAGCAGCCCTGCAGATGGCTGCCAAGAAACGTTTCGGGCAGGCCGAGAATATTCAAGTTGAGATCGACTCCAAGACCGGTGAGATCTCCGTCGTGTCGAAGAAGACCATCGTCGATGCGGTCACCAATCCAAAAACCGAAGTTTCTCTTCAGGAAGCTCGCCAGTTCGACAGCGAGGCGGAGGTCGGCGACGAGATCGGGTCGGTCATTGAGATGAGCGATTTGGGGCGGATCGCCGCGCAAACCGCCAAGCAAGTGATCTTCCAGAAGGTTCGTGAAGCCGAATGGGAGGCGGTTCAAAAAGAATACTCCACGCGGCAAGGAGATCTGGTCAACGGGATCATTCTCGGGATGGAGCGCCGGAACTACCTGGTGGATCTGGGCAAGACCGAGGCGGTGCTGCCGATTCAGGAGCAGATTCCGCGGGAAACTTATCGCTGCGGTGATCGAGTGAAGGCCATGCTCTTGGAAGTGCGCAGGACTCCGAAGGATGTCCAGGTCATTTTGACGAGGAGCCATCCGCAGTTTGTGTCGAAACTCTTCGAGTTGGAAGTGCCTGAGGTGCTCGAGAAGATTGTTGAGATTAAGTCCATCGTGCGGGAGCCTGGTGATCGGACCAAGATCGCCGTGACGTCTCGCGAGAAGGCGGTCGATCCGGTCGGGGCCTGTGTGGGGATCAAAGGATCGCGGGTTCAAGCGGTAGTCCGCGAACTGCGCGGAGAGAAAATCGATATCATTACCTGGACCTCCGACCCGCGCGTCTTCATCGCCGAGGCGTTGAACCCCGCGAGCATTGAGAAGGTCGGTGTCGATGAGGAGAAGAAGTCGGCGTTGGTCGTCGTTGCAGATTCCCAGCTGTCGCTCGCGATCGGAAAGAATGGCCAGAACGTGCGGTTGGCCGCTCGTCTGACCGGCTGGAAGATCGATATCATCAGCGCAACGGAATACGAAAAGGAAAAGGCCGAACGGGATAAAGAGATCAAGGCGGCGTTAGCGGAAGAAACCGAAGCGCTGCATCAGCAAGAAGAAGCTCGCGAGCAGGAATTAAAAGCTCGGGCAGAAGCGGAGTCGGATGCCGGACAAGTCGGATAAAGAGGAGCAGGTGTCAAATTCTTATGCGCGTGTATGCATTGGCTAAGCAACTCGGGATGGAAAACCGTGATCTCATTCCGGAATTGAAGCGGATGGGTATCACCGTCGCCTCGCACAGTAGCGTGTTGGATGACGATGTGGTGCAGAAGGTTCTGGAGAAGCTCAGCCCGAAACTCAAGGCTCACGGGAAAGCGACGGGTAGGGAGGCGGAGGCCGATGCAGGTCGGGTTGAGCGGAGTAAGGTCGGTATGGCGCCCGACCACGCAGCGGGAGTCAAGGCCGGGTCGGCTCAGGCAGTTTCGGCGGCGGAAGAGTCTTCCAAGTCCGACAAACGCCGTATTCTGATCAAGCGCAAGAGAGTCGATGATGTTCCAGCGAAAGAGGGAGCGTTCCTGCCCACAGTTGAATCAGCAGACACAAGCGGAACGCTCATCGATACCCTTGGGGTTAGCCCGCCGGCGGTGGCGCATCTGCACGCTGAGACTCCAGCCGCTGCGCATGTGGACCTGACAGCGCCGCCCGACCAACCGCATGCGATAGGAACCACGACCGCTCCAGTTCCCACGGCTGTCGCCAAG
The DNA here is from genome assembly GCA_016650275.1 of Nitrospiraceae bacterium. Classification (GTDB taxonomy): domain Bacteria; phylum Nitrospirota; class Nitrospiria; order Nitrospirales; family Nitrospiraceae; genus Palsa-1315. Next base: position 11,319 of record JAENWB010000142.1, read on the forward strand.
CTCTCTGTCGCGCCGAGCGTCGATGTGCTCGCAGGAAAAAAGAAAGCCATTTCCCTGGAAGAGATGCAAGCCGAGGGGCTGAAAGAGAAGGCGAAGAAAGCTCGTAAGCCGGGCCGTACGCGGGAAGAAGAAGAGCTTCGGCTTCGTGAAGATGCGGCTCGCTGGCAGGATCTTCGTGCCATTCCGGTGCAGCAGCGCCGCGACGACCGCAGCAAGCACGTGCATCACAGCACGCCGGGAGAAGTGACCAAACCACGGAGGAAGAGCTTCAAGCTTACACCCGGCATGACGGTGAAGGAGTTTGCCGAGCTGATCGGCCAGCGCCCGGCCGACATCATGCGCAAGTTGATGGATATGGGCCAAATGCTCACGTTCAATCAGACGATGAACGTTGATGCAGCTGTGGTCATTGCGGAGGAGAACGGGATCAAGATCGATGTGTCGATGGAAAAGGCCGGAGAAGAGTTGCTGGAGTCGGTTGTGCAGACGGAGGAGGATCTCCAGCTTGAGCCGCGGCCACCGGTCGTGACCATCATGGGCCATGTCGATCACGGCAAAACCTCGCTGCTTGATGCCATCAGGCAAACGAAGGTGGCGGAAGGCGAGGCCGGTGGAATTACGCAGCATATCGGCGCATACACGGTTGCGGTACGCGGGAAACAGGTGACGTTCCTGGACACGCCGGGCCACGAAGCCTTCACCGCCATGCGAGGTCGTGGCGCCAAGATCACCGATATCGTCATCCTGGTCGTGGCCGCAGACGATGGAGTGATGCCGCAAACGATCGAAGCGATTAATCACGCCAAGGCCGCGTCCGTTCCGATTATTGTGGCCATCAACAAGATCGACAAGCCCGGCGCCAATTCCGAGCGTGTGAAGAACGCCTTGTCTGAACATGGACTCATTTCCGAGTCCTGGGGCGGTGACACGATCATGGTTGAGGTCTCGGCCAAAGAGAAGACCGGCCTGGACACCTTGCTGGAGATGATTCTCCTGCAATCAGAAGTGCTGGAGCTCAAGGCCGACCCGCATCGGTTGGCGAAGGGCGTTGTGGTGGAAGCCAAGCTGGAGCGAGGGCGTGGCCCGGTGGCGACGGTGCTGGTTCAGAGCGGGACGCTTCGCGTCGGCGACGTATTTGTTGTCGGGATTGTGAGCGGGAAAGTTCGCGGGCTGATTGCGCATACGGGAGCAAAAGTGCAAGAGGCCGGTCCTTCTATTCCGGTAGAAGTGGCTGGGCTCCCGGGTGTGCCGTCTGCCGGTGATGTATTTCAGGTCGTCAAAGATGAGCGGGTCGCGCGCGAGATTGCGGAAGATCGTGCTAGCAGGCAGCGGACGGCTGATTTGTCTGGGTCAGCGAAGGTCACGCTCGACGACTTGTTTGCCAAGATTAAGGAAGGGTCGGTCAAGGAGCTGGCACTGGTCATCAAGTCTGACGTCCAGGGGTCGGCTGAAGCACTGACCGCAGGCGTCGAAAAACTGGCGACCGCCGCGGTCAAGCTGCGTGTCATTCACAGCGGCGTCGGCGGGATCACGGAATCCGACGTGTTGCTGGCTGCCGCGTCGAACGCCATTATTATCGGGTTCAATGTCAGGCCGGAGCCAAAGGCTTCCGCCCTGGCTGAACAGCAAGGCGTCGACGTCCGCTTGTACACCATTATTTACGACGCGATGGCCGAGATTAAAGCCGCGATGGAAGGGCTGCTCGAACCGACGCTCAAGGAGCGGACGTTGGGACGGGCCGAGGTGCGACAGGTCTTTAACGTGTCCAAGGCCGGCGTCATTGCGGGGGCCTATGTGGTGGACGGCATGATCACCCGTGCGGCTGTCGGAGTACGGGTACTGCGCGACAACGTGGTGGTCTATGAAGGAAAGCTCGGGTCGTTGCGTCGCTTCAAGGATGACGTCCGTGAAGTACAGCAGGGCTACGAATGCGGAGTCAGCGTCGAGAATTTCAACGATGTCAAGGCCGGAGACATCATCGAAGCCTATGCAATCGACAAAATTGCCGCAAAGCTCTGAGGCGTGAGTCTGCCCTGTGGGTATCATCGTCGGACTCTGTACGGTCGAGCTGTTCATCCCCGGGAGTCAGTCGCTGAAGGACAAGCGGCAGGTGCTGTTGAGTCTCAAAGATCGATTGCGGGAGAAGTTCAATCTCTCCATTGCCGAAGTCGATGGACAGGATCTGTGGCAGAAGACCGTATTGGGGCTCGCCTGCGTGGCCAACGAAGGTCGATACGTCAACCAAGTGTGTGATCAGGCGCTGAATCTGATTCGGAACGTCCCAGCGGTGGAAATCGTCCAGTCTCGAGTGGAATTGTTGTGACTGCGGCTTGTCCAGCAGGATGCTCAAAATGGCCGTCCAGCAAGGCCGCAGCAAGCGAAGAGGCAAGGCGTACGCTTCGGTACGTTGAGCCTCTGAGCGAAGCGAGAACGAAGCGGGTGGACTTTTTCAGCATCCTGCTAGGTGGAGTGTGCGGTGGCCAAGACAGGATATCAGCGGGCCGATCGTGTGGCCGATCAAATCCGCATGGAAGTGGCCGATATCCTCATGCGGAAGATCAAAGACCCGCGCGTGCAGTCCGTTACCGTGACCGACGTGAAAATGACCAGCGATTTGCGGATTGCGCGTGTCTTCGTGACGGCCATGGGCACGGAAGAAGAAGAGCGGAACGTGTTTGCCGGGTTGGCCCAAGCCAGCGGGTTTGTACGCGGTGAGCTGGGCCGTCGGCTCTCACTCCGGTATCTACCGGAGATCGTCTTTGCCAAGGATGTCAGCGGACCGAGAGGCGATCGTGTGTTGAAGTTGCTGGACGAGCTGCACGTCAAGACGGAAGCCGAGGACGTGTCGTTTGAGGAGAAGGCTGGGTCGTAGCATCGGGGATGTGATGATGGGTCTCGCACAGAGCTGCGCCGTTGTCGACGGCGTGCTGACAATCAAGAAAGAATCAGGATGGACCTCCCACGACGTCGTGGCAAAAGTGCGGCATCTTCTCGGTGGAGTCAAGGTTGGCCATGCCGGCACCCTCGATCCTGCCGCAACGGGAGTCTTGCCCCTGCTGATCGGGCGGGGAACCCGCATTGCCGAATACCTCGTCGAGTGGGACAAGGAATATCGTGCGGTGCTTCGTCTCGGCGAGACCACTGATACGCAGGATGCGACGGGAACGGTCTTGACGCGCCACGCGACGGATCTCGTGACGCCGGAGGCGATTCATGCGGTGGTCGGTCGATTCCGCGGGCCGATTGAGCAAGTTCCTCCGATGTATTCGGCGGTGAAAGTCGGGGGTGTTCCCCTGTATAAGTCCGCCCGGGCGGGCAAAACAATTGCGCGGGACGCAAGAACGATCGTCATCCATACCCTTGAAGTGGAGGCGATTCAGGGACGGGATGTGACGCTGCGCGTCGTCTGTTCGAAGGGGACCTATGTGCGGACGCTCTGTGCCGACATGGGGGAGGCCTTAGGTGTCGGCGGCCACATGTTGGCGTTAGAGCGAAGGCGAGTAGGCCCCTTGACGATCGAGCAAGCGCTGACGGTCGATGAGGTGGTCACCCGTCATGTCCTCGGTCGGTTGGGAGACGATCTATTGTCGCTGGATCGTGCGTTGGACCAACTAGGGATTGTGGTGGTGGATGAACAAACTGCCGACCGCGTGCGACACGGGGCCTCGGTGCCTGCGGCCAAGATCCTTCGTTGGGAGGGGGTAGCTGATGGCGAACGTGAGTCACACGCGCTGATCCGTATCCACGATACCGACGGACGCCTGGTGGCGATCGGGAAGTGTCCGGAGACTTCGGGTGGCGCACTCACGGTTGAGAAGGTGTTGAGCGATCAGGACGTATGAGACTTCGTTGCGGATGAAGGAAAGGAACAGGAAGGAAAGAGCCCATGGCATTACTCAAAGAAGCAAAGACCGAGTTGATCAAGCAGTACCGGCAGCATGAGACGGATTCCGGCTCGCCGGAAGTCCAGGTCGCGGTGTTGACCAACCGGATCACGTACTTGACGGAACATTTCAAGCTCCACAAGAAAGATCATCATTCGCGGCGTGGCCTGCTTCTCTTGGTCGGGCGTCGGCGGCGTTTGCTGGACTATCTTCGTGGTGTCAGCGATGCACGCTATCGTGCGGTGATCGAGCGATTGGGCATCAGAAAGTAGTATCCCGTCTCGCTGTCGCGCCAGGAGGCGCAACAGAGGGCAGTAGTCAGTCGCACAGGTGAACACTGAGATGCGCTCGTGCGCACAAGTCAAAAGTAAAAACGAAAAAGTCAAAAGTAGAGACCTCTTCACTTTTGCCGTTTTACTTTTTTCTTATGCCTTGCGCTCGGACACAAGCGCATCTCTGTGGGCATCTGTGGGGCCTAACCAGAGGAGACCCAGATGGTACACACAGTTGAAATAGAGGTTGCCGGGCGCACCCTGCGACTCGAGACCGGTCGTGTGGCACGACAAGCGGACGGCTCGATTTGGGCCTCGTACGGCGATACCGTCGTGCTAGCGACAGCCGTCGCGTCACAGGTCGCAAAAGCGGGCATAGATTTTCTTCCCCTCACGGTCGATTATCAGGAAAAATCCTTCGCAGCCGGGAAAATTCCAGGCGGGTATTTTAAGCGGGAAGCGCGTCCATCAGAAAAAGCGGTGCTGACCAGCCGGCAGATTGATCGGGGGCTCCGTCCGCTCTTTCCCGAGGGCTATTACTTCGAGACCCAAGTCATCGCCTCAGTCCTCTCGGCCGATCAGACGGGCTCGTCCGACACCCTCGCCATTATCGCCGCCTCTGCTGCCCTGACCATCTCGAATATTCCGTTCGACAATCCTATCGCAGGCGTGAGGATCGGTCGGTTGGACGGCAAGTTCGTCGTCAATCCAGACCTTGAGACGGTCGCGAAGAGCGAGCTGCAACTGGTTGTGGCGGGGACGGCTGATGCGGTCATGATGGTCGAAGCAGGGGCGAACGAACTGTCCGAAGCCATCATGCTCGAGGCAATCGAACTTGCCCATGCCGAGATCAAGAAGATTGTGGCCAAGATTCGCGAACTGCAAGCCGTGGCCGGCAAGCCTAAGCGGAAGGTGGCGAAGGAACAGATCGACTCCGCGCTCGCCGCTCAAGTGAAGGCTTTGGTGGCGCAAGGGATCCGCGAGGCCATCATGATTCCGAACAAAGCGGCCAGGCAGGAGCGGTTGGATGAGGTCAAAGACGGCGCCGTTCAAAAACTCAAGAATGCTGACGATCCGAATCGAGAGCGGCACGTCAAGTTGGTGTTCCACGAGCTGGAATATACGGAAGTCCGGAACATGATCCTGGAGAAAGGGTCGCGGGCGGATGGACGTGGCCCGGCTGATATTCGTCCGATCACTTGCGACGTCAGCGTGCTGCCACGGACGCATGGCTCCGCGATCTTCACCAGGGGCGAGACTCAAAGTTTGGCTGTGGTCACGTTGGGGACCACGGACGACGAGCAGCGGATCGATGCGTTGGAAGGGGAGTACATGAGGACGTTCATGCTCCATTACAATTTTCCGCCGTTCAGTGTCGGCGAGGCGCGGCCGCTTCGCTCGCCGGGACGCCGGGAAGTTGGGCATGGTGCATTGGCGGAACGGGCGTTGGCCCCGGTGATTCCGAGCAAGGAAGCCTTCCCCTATACGCTTCGTATCGTGTCCGACATCCTCGAATCCAACGGATCCTCTTCGATGGCGACCGTCTGTGGCGGGAGCCTCGCTTTGATGGATGCCGGCGTGCCGATCAGAGAAGCCGTCGCCGGGATCGCGATGGGACTGATCAAGGAAGGCGATCGGGTCATGATCCTCTCCGATATTCTCGGGCTCGAGGATCACCTGGGCGACATGGACTTTAAGGTCTGTGGCACCAAGCAGGGCGTGACGGCATTGCAGATGGATATCAAGATTGGCGGCATTACGTCGGCCCTGATGCAGAAGGCCTTGGAGCAGGCAAAAGCCGGCCGGTTGCACATTTTGGGCTGTATGGAGAAGGCGCTCCAAGCGCCAAGAACCACGCTGTCGGCCTTTGCGCCACGGATCTTCACGATGAAGGTGAAGCAGGACAAGATCCGCGAGATCATCGGTCCGGGCGGCAAAACGATCCGCGGCATCATTGCGGATTGTGGGGTCAAGATCAATGTCGACGACAGCGGAACCGTCACGATCGCGTCGGTTGACGGCGCCTCGGCCGAGAAGGCCAAAGAAATGATCAGTCGGATTACCGAAGAGGTCGAGATCGGGAAGATCTACATGGGCACGGTTCGGAAAATCATGGACTTCGGTGCGTTTGTCGAGGTCCTGCCGGGAACCGATGGGTTGGTGCACATCTCGCAGCTGGCGCACCATCGAGTCCAAGCGGTGTCCGACGAGGTGAAGGAAGGCGATCAAATCCTGGTGAAGGTCCTGGAAGTGGATCGGCAAGGAAAGATCCGCCTCAGTCGCAAGGAAGCCATGCCCGCTCCAACCGGGGCTGGTGCGCCGGGTCCGTCCGGCGGGTAACTGTCTTGTTGTATCGCAAGCTCGTCCTACACAACGGGGTGCGGGTAGTGACCGAACGGATGCCGGCGCTCAAGTCGGTCACCGTCGGCGTGTGGGTCAACACCGGGTCGCGGGACGAGCAGCCTTCCCAGGCAGGATATTCCCACTTCATCGAGCACATGCTCTTCAAAGGAACGAGCAAGCGTTCCTCCGCCGAAATTTCTCGCGAAATCGACGCGCTTGGCGGAGAGATGAATGCCTTTACTTCGCGTGAGACGACGACCTATTACGTGAAGGTGCTGGACCAGCAACTGCAGCGAGCGCTCGAACTCCTTTCCGATCTGTTCCACCATTCCCGTTTTGCACCCAAAGAAATCGAAAAAGAAAAACAGGTTGTCCTGGAAGAGATTCGCATGGTGCTGGACGATCCGGAAGATTTGGTGCAAGAACTGCACTCGGGTCAAGTATTGGGACGTCACCCGCTCGGCCGCCCTATCCTGGGTCGGGAGAAGACGATCAGAGGACTGCGTCGGCAAGATCTCCTGCACTACATTGACACCCATTACGATCCGGCGCAGACCATCGTTGCAATTGCTGGGAACTTCGATCAAGCCCGTCTTGATCCGATGGTCGCGCGGTATTTCGGGAAAGGCCTATGGGCAAAGGAGAAGCAGGCCAACGGCCGCCGCTCTCCCGACCTGCATGGTGGCGTCTTGCTGAAGAAGAAGCGGTTGGAGCAGGTGCATTTGTGCCTCGGGCTCAAAGGTATCGCTGCCGGCCACGAGGATCGCTATGCCCTGTACGCGCTCAACAGCGTGTTGGGGGGCAGTGTGAGTTCTCGACTGTTCCAGGAAATACGAGAGAAACGGGGACTCGCCTACTCGATTTACTCCTCCTTGTCGGGCTATTCGGACGGCGGCATGATCACTGTGTGTGCGGCGACGAGGCCGAAAGAGGTAGATCGCGTCGTCGATCTTGTCTGTCGGGAGATTCGTCGCATCGGCCTCAAGGGCGTTGGACGGAAGGAACTTGAGCAGGCGAAGACCCAGATGAAGGGCAGCCTGATGTTGAGCTTGGAGAGCTCCCACAGCCGCATGAGCAAATTGGCGAAGGATGAACTCACGCATAGTCGGCACGTGTCACTGGAAGACATGCTGGCTCATATTGATCGTGTGAATGAGGAGCAGGTCTTCAACGTGGGCCGCCAATTTTTCAAGCTGGACTCCCTCGCGATTACCGGGCTCGGTCCTCTCGCCTCGCGAAGTCTGCAGGCCTACTTGTGAGAATTCTTTGATAGGAACTCGTAGAGCCCTCAAATATAGATGAAATAAGCTTAATTGATTTGTCTGCAATGTATTGATTGTTAAACACATTTAAGGTTATCCAGGGGGCGAACAACTTCTTGACACAGTTTCATGATTTCAGTACCATGGCCGCAATATTGACAGGTATTTTATCCAACATGGACGCAGCACCAGGAAGAACAAAGCGATGTGGCTGAAAAACCATCACTCGTGGCTGCGTGATCGCTGAAACTGTTTCGTATCTTTCGTCGTCCTTACACTAAGTATCGATCGGTTAACGTGTTTGTAATTTTCAAGAAGGAGGGACTAGGTATGCCACGGGTCATACTTATCGCCGCCGTGACAGTGTTGTCTGTACTCGGCATGCTGACGGCCGAGTTTGCTGTTGCTGCCGATGTGGAAAGTACCGGGGTTGGTCCAACCAACAATATCACCGGTGGGAAACCCATGAAGGGTGAAGTCACCAAGACTCTCAAGGGCCGGGTATGGTCACAGTGGGCCGACAATCCAGACAGAGAGTTGCTCTTCGGAATTCAATATTGGAACACCGGTGAGCCTGGTTCGGGAACCCCGAACGGCCGTTCGTCTTCCGATCTTGACGTGAAACCGCCGGATCCATTGTTCTCCTGCTGCGGCTGGGGCTTTGTCGGTGGCGCCGATAAAAACAGTCCGTACTCGGGCTGGTACCATGCCGCCTCGACCGTCCGGTTGGCTGTAAAGGACAAGGCTCTCATGGACCAGATCATCAAGGCCTCCCAGGAACTCGTCGCCATGGAAGTGAGCCTGGATGGTCGGACGATCACCGCCTTTAAGATTATTAGGGAATAGACCTTAACAAGCGTTAATGTTTTCCTGTCCTGCTTAAGGAGGACGAGATTATGAAGTTTCATTCAAAAGTCTGGGCCGTGATGGCCGCCCTAGCGCTGGTGGGCTCTGTGGCTTCCAGCGCACTGGCGATCGAATCGTTTCAAGAGCGCTTTGAGTGGGGAGACATGAGCAAGCCGACGACATTGCAGGGTCGCGTGATCGTGCTCGATCCCTATGATGAGGCGGTCTGGATTAACGTGGCTGTATTCGGTGGCAACGCTGAAAGCGGCTTTTTTTGGCAGAAGATATTCCCGGGCAAGAACCTCAAGTTTTATGCCGACAAGGGAGCCTGGGAAGAACTCAAGAAGATGGGCCGTCCCCATGCGGGACCGGCTGCAGCCAAGGAAGTGCCTCCCTCCAGCACGACTGATTTGATCGAGTTTATCGTAACAGAACCAGAGCAAAATCACCGTGTCATCTCCTCGGTCAAGAAGCTTCCGGAAGTGGCCGGTTCCATGGGGAAGCCGCTGAGCATCTCCGGTCTGCGTTTGAAGGAGTGTGCGGGGAAAAGCGAAGTTGAGGCAGGCTGTGCAGCAGCGAAGCAACAGCTCAATACCTCACCGAAGTCTCCAGATGGGGCCGCTATACCTATGCAGTATGATGTGTTGCTCCCAGGTGGAGAGCCCATTGCAGGCTTGATTCCCTGGACCGCGAAGTACAACCTCGGGTCCGCTCACTGAACTGAGTCAGTCTCTGTTTGTAAAGGCGGCATCTCCGAAAGGGGATGTCGCCTTTTGTTATTTCTTGTGATCGTCTTGATCGGTTGGAGCGAACCGGCGCTGTAAGTCAGCCAGGCGATTGAGCGCATCGAGCGGCGTCATGGAGAAGAGGTCGATTTGCTTCACTTCCTCGATGATCGGATGTGGGTGGGGAAGCGAGGCCCGTTGCGGTTCCTGCTCCGAAGATATCAATGTGCCCGCGAGGGTGGTATCCGGTTGTTCCAACTGCTCCAAGACCTGCTTCGCGCGGGCGATGACCGTCGGAGGAAGTCCCGCCAACTTGGCGACATGAATACCGTAACTGCGGTCCGCGCCGCCTGGAACAATTTTACGCAAGAAGACCACGTCTCCATCCCGTTCCTGGACCGCCACACAATAGTTTCTGATCCCCTCGCGTAACCCTTCCAGTTGCGTCATCTCGTGATAGTGAGTGGCGAACAATGTCCTGGCTCCCAAATGCCGGCGGTCTTGGATATGCTCCGCAATAGCCCAGGCGATGCTCAGTCCATCGTAGGTGCTGGTCCCTCGGCCGATCTCATCCAGGAGAATCAAGCTGCGGGAGGTCGCGCTGTTCAAGATGTGAGCCGACTCGATCATCTCCACCATGAAGGTGCTCTGTCCGGCGGCCAAGTTGTCCGAGGCTCCTACGCGCGTGAAAATTCGATCGACCAGCCCGATGCTGGCCTCGGTCGCCGGCACGAAACTCCCGATTTGCGCCAACAGGACGATCAGCGCGACCTGGCGGAGGTAAGTGCTCTTTCCCGCCATATTGGGCCCGGTGAGGATCACAAGCCGGTTGCCTTCACAGTCGAGGGCCGTGTCGTTGGGTACGAAGATCAGATCACTGCTGAGTTGCTCAACGACAGGGTGGCGGCCTTCCCGAATGAGGATCGTGCTGCTCTCATCGACGAGGGGTTTGACATAGCGGTGTAATGCGGCGGTCTCGGCCAGCCCGGCGAGGACATCGAGCAACGCGA
>JAENWB010000143.1:0-12951 GCA_016650275.1 Nitrospiraceae bacterium
GATCAGGCGATTGAGGAACAGCGCAATCGTGCGCGCAAAACCGGCGGGTTCGAGCAGGAATCCGCTCGGCCTGCGGTTGCGGAGCTGGCGAGACGTCTCGGGACGACGAAGTTTATCGGCTATGATCGCCTGGAGAGCGAGAGTTTCGTGCAGGTGATTTTGAAAGGCGACCGGTTGATCAAAGAAGCGGTGGAAGGTGATGAAGTTGAACTGGTCCTGGATGTGACGCCGTTCTATCCGGAAGGGGGCGGGCAGGTCGGCGACCAGGGCATTGTGAGGGGTCTTGATGGGCGGATGGAGATCAAGGAAACCACGAGGCCGGTGCCGACCTTGATCCTGCACAAGGGGATCGTCACGAAAGGGCGGATTCGTGAGGGTGAACAGCTGCGTCTGACCGTCAATGCCACCTCGAGACAGGATACGGCGCGGAACCACACGGCCACCCATCTCGTCCATGCCGCGTTGCGCGATATGCTGGGGCCGCACGTCAAACAATATGGCTCATTGGTCGGTCCGAACCGGCTGCGGTTTGACTTCGCCCACTTCAGGCCGTTGTCGTCCCGCGACATCGAGGAGATCGAAACGGTCGTGAACAATGAGGTGCGGAAGAACGAACAGGTCGCGACCGAGGTGATGAGCATTCAGGCTGCGGTGGCCAAGGGGGCGTTGGCCTTCTTTGGCGATAAATATGGCGAGCAAGTGCGAGTCGTCACCGTCGAATCCTTCAGCAAAGAACTCTGCGGCGGAACGCACTGTCAACGTACAGGGGACATCGGCCTGTTCAGCGTTGTGTCGGAGACCGGCGTCGCAGCTGGTGTGCGCCGTATCGAAGCCCAGACCGGTAGCGGGGCGCTCGTTCACATGAAGAAGATGGAAACGGACATTCGGGAACTTTCGGACTTGCTCAAGGTCGGCCAGTCTGAGTTGGTCGCTAAAACACGCAAGGTCATGACGCAGCTGAAAGACAAAGAACGCGAGCTGGAAGAGCTGAAATTGAAAATGGCCAGCGGCTCAGCGGGCGAGGCCACGGCGAAAACAGTCGCCGGCATCCAGGTGCATGTGCAGCGAACCGACGGATTAGATGTCAACGGTATGCGGGCGCTGGCCGATCAGTTGCGGGATAAGCTGAAGAGCGGAGTCGTCGCGCTCGGCGCTGCGACCGAAGACGGGAAAGTGTCTCTGCTGGTTGTTGTGACGAAGGACCTGATCGGGAAACTCAAAGCTGGCGATCTCATCAAGGAGATGGCGTCGGAAGTCGGTGGTACCGGCGGAGGCAGGCCCGAGATGGCGCAGGCCGGCGGGAAAGACCCAGCCAGGTTGGATGTGGCGTTGGAAAAGGTCTTTGGGCTGGTCGAACGCATGATGGGGCGGTAGACTCATGGAGGGTAAACGAATTCTCGCGCTTGATTATGGGACTAAACGGATCGGGGTGGCCCTGAGTGATGAACTGGGGTGGACCGCCCAACCGCTTGAGACGCTCAATCGGCGCACGCTGGACCGAGACATTGCCCATATTGCGTCCCTCGTCGTGACGCATGAGGTCAAGCAAGTTCTGTTGGGCTTCCCGCTTCAATTGGATGGCCGCGAGGGTCCGGCGATCCAGGCGATGCGCGAGTTCCAGGCCCGGTTGGAACAGGGAGTGCCCGTTCCCGTTATTTTGTGGGACGAACGGCTGACGACGAAGTCGGCTGAAGACCTTTTGATCGCAGCCGATGTGAGTCGGAAAAAGCGGAAGGGGGTGGTGGATCGCATCGCCGCCTCGATTCTGCTTCAGAGTTACCTGGCGAGCCTTGAACCGGTACCGAAGAGAGAGCCGGAAGCATGGGCGGATGAGTATTCGGATCAAGAAACGGTAGAACCACCTCATGAATCTACGGGTCATAGTCGGATGTCTGCTGGTCGCAATGGTCGCACTTGGCGTCGCGGCCTATCAGACGATTCGCTGGGCTGAAGGCCCAGTTGTTCCCACGCAAGAACACCCTCCCTCGAAAGTCGTCGTCATCCCGAATGGCTCGACCTTTCAACATGTCGCTGCGCTGCTTGAGAGCGAAGGATTGATCAAGAACCGTTCTGTCTTTGTTCTATTTGCCAAATCCCGATCCGCCGACCGGAAAATCCGTGCAGGTGAGTATGAGCTAAATCCCGGCATGACTCCGGCGGAGATTCTCTCGAAGCTGCTTAACGGCCATGTGCTGCTCCATCCGCTGACTATTCCGGAAGGGCTCACCATCGGCCAAATCGCCGATTTGGCCGCTCAAGACGGCCTTACGGATCGCGTGGAATTTCTCCGGCTTGCGAAAGACCGGGAGTTCATTGCATCGCTTGGGATCAAGGCGGAGACGCTGGAAGGGTATCTCTATCCCGACACGTATAAGTTTCCTCGCCCCACCAAGGCGCGAGAGGTGTTGGTGGCCATGGTTGAGCAGCTCAGGCAGGTGGTCCGACCGGATCTCCTTGCTCGGATGCAGGATCTCAAGATGACGATGCACGAGATGCTGACCCTTGCCTCCGTGATCGAAAAGGAAACCGGGTCGGGCGGCGAGCGGCCGGAGATTTCCGCGGTGTTCCACAATCGGCTCAAGAAGCATATTCCATTACAGAGCGATCCAACCGTCATTTATGGCTTGCCGGCATTCGACGGAAACTTGCACAAGAAAGACCTCTCCAACCTCAGTCCCTACAATACCTATCGGGTGCAGGGGCTGCCGCCTGGACCGATCGCCAATCCGGGCATTCAGGCGATTCGTGCGACTCTCTATCCGTCTGATTCGCACTCCTTGTATTTTGTCTCGCGGAACGATGGAACACATCAGTTCTCTAGGACGCTCATTGAGCATAACCAGGCAGTGGAGAAGTATCAAAAGCGGCCTTTTCGTCGGGCCTCGCTTCCGCGAACATAGCAGGATGCTGAAAAAGCCCGCCAGCTGCGTTCTCACCTCGAAAGCATCCTCAACGTAGCCCAGAGGCTACGCCTCCGGTGCTTTCATCGGCTGCGGCCTTGCTGGACGGCCTTTTTGAGCATCCTGTGGGAGTGTTTCCCTGTTGTGCGCATGTGCGAATTGTCCAAGCTCTCGCGTATCGAAATAGTTTTTCTGTGTCTGCCAACTATTCATTTGGCCTTTCCGCACGAATCCCTCTTCATCTCTGATCCAGGACTTGTTATAAGGGTGACATGATGACAAGACAGGACTGGAATCTACCGACGTTGATCGACCATACAGTACTGCGTCCTGACGCGACGAAGGCCGACGTGCTGCGGCTCTGTTGGGAGGCGAGAGAGTTCGGCTTTGTCGTAATCTTTGTGCCGCCCTGTTACATCGATGAGGCGGTTGAGGCGGTGGCTGGCAGCACGATTCGCGTCGGCATTCCAATCGGGTTCCCGCTGGGCGGCCATACGACATCCACGAAGGTTGCAGAGGCCGTTGAAGGAGTCGCACGCGGGGCCAAGGTGCTCGATATGGTGATCAACGTGAGTCGGCTTAAATCGGGTGACTACGATCTTGTCCGGAGCGACATGGCCGAGGTCGTGAAGGCCACGGTGGGAGCTGAGCACAAAGTCATTCTGGAGACCTGCTATCTGACGAGGGAGGAAAAGATTACGGCTTGCCGTCTGGCCGTGGAAGCGGGGATGGACTACGTGAAGACGTCGACGGGGTTTGCCGCCGCCGGTGCCACAGTGGAGGATGTCAGGCTAATGAAAGAGACGGTGGCTGGACGCGCCAAGGTGAAGGCTTCCGGCGGAATCAGAGACTGGAAGACCACGTTGGCCATGCTGGAGGCCGGTGCGGATCGGATCGGCACCAGCGCGAGTCTCGTGATCATGGCCGAGTGGCGACAGCAAGGAACAGCTGCCTCCTAGCCCGCAGGCCGCAGGCTGAAGACTGAAGGTCAGGGTTCGAAGTCCCGAACACTGCAGTCTGCAGCCTTGAGACCGCCTCGCCCGTCCCGCCTCTCACCTAGAACTCAGAACTTAGAACTCAGAACTTCTTTGCCCGTCGCGCTTTTCTCGCCAGTCTCGCGCTTTCGGGCGTATCCGATGCGTCACGCTTCTGCTATAGTGCGCCCATGATTACTCGTGTCATTGTGCTGGTGATTGATGGACTCGGCGTCGGGGCTATGCCCGATGCGGCGGAATACGGCGATGCCGGGTCCAACACCTTATCCCATCTGGCCGATGCCGTCGGGGGCCTCAACCTCCCCACGCTGGAAGCGCTCGGGCTTGGCCATATCACGGAGATTAAAGGTGTGCGGACGATGGGGCAGCCGGAAGGGTGTTTCGGTCGTCTTGGATTTCTCTCGAAGGCGGTGGATTCCATAGCCGGCTATTGGGAAATGGCCGGCTATCTGACGGATGTTGCCGGGCCGCTCTACCCCAACGGATTTCCTCCTGATATGGTTGCGGTTCTCGAACAGGCATTTGGCCGCAAGATTGTCGGCAATCGCCGTTCGTCTGGAGCGGCCATGCTGCGCGAGTGTGAGGCAGAACATCTGTCGTCGGGCGCGTTGATCGTCTGGACGGATGGACGACGAACCTGCCATGTGGCGGTGCACGATAGCGGCATGCGTCGGGACGAGTTCTTTCAGCGCTGCCGGGACGCGAGAAAATTACTCAAGGACCCCTGGGGAATTTGGCGTGTTTCAGCCCATCCGCTCGTGGGCGATGCCGGTGCGGTACGGTTCGGCCCGCAACCCCGTGAGTTCGTGCTTGAACCTCCCGGGCCGACCATGTTCGATGTGCTCAATCGTGCGAGCCAGATCCTGGTTGGGGTGGGGAAAGTCGGCGATCTTTTTAGCGGTCGCGGACTCACTCGTTCCGTTCCCGCAGGGCACTGGATGGCGTTATTCGATGAGGTCACTGGGATGTTGAACAAGGTTCCACGCGGATTGATTTTTGCCGGGCTTGAGGTCCTGGAATCGGATGCGGCACAGTCGGCCTCGGCCCTCCATGATTTTGATCGACGACTTCCCGGATTGCTGGAACGGCTTCGTCCCAGCGACCTGCTCGTTATCACGGGCGATCATGGACGGGATCTCACGAAGACAGATCATGTCCCCACGCGGGAGTATGTCCCTCTGTTGGCCATTGGGCCGAAGCTGTCACATGGGGTTCATCTCGGCATCAGAGCTTCCGCTGCTGATCTGGGACATACCATTGTGGAATGCCTGCAAGGGGATCAACTTCCTGTGGGTGAGAGTTTTTTCGATGCGCTCCGCGCAGGGTAGTCCGCGTTTTTCGTGAAGCGACATTAGGAATGATGAATGTTGAAATGTCGGAGCCGGAGTTGGACTCGATCAGATGACTTCCAAACATTCATCATTCCAAATTCAACATTTAACATTCGACAGAGCGGTGGATCGGCAATTGCAGCAGAAGCGCTCATGAGTAATGAGGGCAAGTGAGTGGGACGTGGGACGTGAAGCGCAGGAACAACGTATCTGTTGATCTGATGATCTGTTGAGTAGTCGAATTCGGCCCATTCATCAGATCGACAGATCAACAGATTCCGAAGCTTCCTTACGAGATCCGAACGACGAGATATGCTTCACGAGGAACGCGCTTTCGAGCGATTTCGCGACGAACCGTCATGAATGATGCGGGCTAAGAGGTGAAGGGAGCACGCGGGTCATCGGGATGTCCTACGAACGCAAACTGAAGGAACTGCATCTAGAGTTGCCCCTGCCGCCGCAACCATTGGCGACCTACGTTCCAGCGGTCCGGGCCGGAGATCTGTTATTTTTATCCGGCGTCCTTCCCATGCGAGACGGGCAACTGGCGTTCGCCGGTAAGCTTGGGCGTGATCTGACGGTCGAGCAGGGGATGGAGGCGGCTCGACTCGCTCTCCTGAATGCACTGGCGATTGCCAAGCAGGAGCTCGGGACGTTGGATAGAATTACGCGCGTCGTGAAAGTCGTCGGGCATGTGGCATCGGCGGAAGGTTTTGTGCAGCAGCCCCAAGTCCTCAACGGGGCCTCGGACCTCCTGGTTGAGATCTTTGGAACGTCTGGTCGGCATGCACGTGTGGCGGTGGGGGCTGCTGAGTTGCCGCGCGGGGCTCCCGTCGAAATCGAAGTGATTTTTTCCGTCTCCTGATCGATCTCTCTAGCAGGATGTTGCAAGGGTCGGAGTGGCTGGGGCGATCCCCGTGCTCGCGCAACGCGCGGCCTCCGAAGGCCCTCGTTGGACGCGCGCAGTTGGGATCATCCCAGCCACCCTGTATAGTGCTAGTTCGCTGAAACCATGCTGGAGGGCCTTGTCGAGCATCCTGCTGGGGTACTCTCCTGTTGTCCCAGAAGCGTGAGCGAGTGAAGTTCTAGCCTGCCGCATCGTTTTTCAGCACTCGACAACCAGATCCGAACGTGGATCGAGTGCGGGTTCACCTGATTGACTCTCAAAAAAACCGCTTGCTATAGTCGATTGGTTCTTCGCGCGAGACTCGTGAGAATTTCGCGAAAAGCGGGAGGGGGGAGAGTTCGAGGTGTTTGGAACTTCGAACCCAGAACTTCGAACTTTGTGGCGCGTCTGTCGCGCGCGTCTTGCTTGTCTCGCGTACCTTTCACGAACGACAAGGGTGACCATACAGTGTTCTCACCTGACAGGAGTTTATTCATGACTGTGTTCGTAGCCGGCGTGAGTGTGATGACGTTGTGGGCTAGCCTGAGTGTTGCCGCGTTTGCGGCGACTTCTTCGGCGCTTGAGCTCCATCCGTCAACGGCGGTCCCTGGCGCCACCTTGTCGATCGGCGGGCAGGGGTTCGGCGCATTTCGATCCGTGCAAGTCAATCGCGTGACGGTTGGCGGGCTTCCTGCGTTGATTCAGCGATGGGAATTCGATCTGATCGAGGTGAAGGTTCCCCTCGACGCTCAATCCGGTCCCGTTGAAATCGTGGCTGGAAAAAAGAAACTATCTGCTGGGACCTTGACGGTGGTACAGCCGACGATTACCGCGGTGACGCCGGCAGAGGTCGAACCAGGCCATACGGTGCGGATTACCGGGGCGCATTTCGGTGTTACGGCTGGTCCGCGTGATCCCAATACGATGTTCGGGGTTAACGATGTGATGATTGGGGGCGTGGTCGTCAGGCCGCGCCGCTGGAAAGACGACATCATCGAAGTCGAGGTTCCCACGAATGCTGCGTCGGGGGATGTGGTGGTTCGATTGGCCTCGTCCGATCCCTTGCCGGACGGATCTTGTTGTGCGGCGGTCCAGTACAAAGTCAGCAATGCGATTCCCCTGAAGTTGATTCCGAGCATTCGTGTCGATCCCGTGAGTGGGCCGGTCGGGACCAAGGTGGTTTTTTTCGGACAGGGTTTTGGTGCCGCGATGGGAGCCGGTGACAAGGTGACGCTCGGCGGACATCTCGCCACCATCGCTCAGTGGTCCGATAACGCCATCGTCGTGCATCTCCCGATGGATGCGGAGACGGGACCCATCGTGCTGACTCTGCAGGGGCGCGAGCGAACGGTCGGGACCTTTACGGTTCACGTACCCAACGTGCTCGCCTTGACGCCTCCGGCCGCCCCAATCGGTACGCTGCTCAGAATCAGCGGAGAACATTTCGGATTCTACTCGGAAAGTGGAGCGACTCCCTACGCCTTTACCGATTTCAATACGGGAGAGAATCGAGTCGATATCGGCGGGGTCCGCGCCGTCATCTATCGCTGGCAAGACGATCGCATTGATGTGTGGGTGCCCTTCAGTGCGAAGAGCGGGCCGGTGGTGATTTATCGAGGCGCGACGAGGCCCAACCCCGACGGCTCTTGCTGTGCGATGAAGGAAGTCCAGAAGACTGAGGCGGGAGTCTTTACGCTCGTGATGCCGAAGATCGACTCCTACAGCCCGCAATCTGGCGGACTCGATGAACTCATCACCATCAAAGGGTCGGGGTTCGGCTCTTTCTTGAAAACAGCCGAGCATGCCTACTTGGGCCTCAACCAAGGGGCGTACACACGACGAGAAGATATCGAGTTAAGCGAGAACGTCTCGCGTACGGAAGTGCTGTTCAGCAACATGGCGGCGCAGGTGATGTCGTGGACGGATTCGGAGATCGTCGTGCGCGTGCCGCATCGGAATCTCTATGGTGTGGGGAAGCGTAACGAATTCTTCAATGAACTGGCTACCGGTCCGCTGATCGTGCGACGCGGCTCCTGGGATGTGCAACCGGATGGAGTCTGCTGTACCCCGAAGAAGTGGCTGACATTGGAAGCGGGCACCTTCACCATTGAAGCCAAGGGCCTGCCTGATCCTGGCTACTTCAATAACAACCGCCCTGACGCCAACACCAACCAGTGAAAGACGGATTAGCCGGATCATGGTGGGGTGCCCCTCGGTCACGTGCCGGATGTCTTGGGGCTGTGGTGCTGGCGACGCTGTTGTCCGTGTCTCCCGCGTGGACTGCTGATTCTCCTTTTACGTTCACCCCTCAAGTGAGCCATACGGAAGCTGTCCTGCTGGGGCTCTATTTTCATACGCCTCAGCTGGGCTGGGCAGTGGGGTCTGGCGGCACCATTCTGAAGACGGCCGACGGCGGGAAGAAGTGGAAGAAAGTCGCGAGCGGCACTACGGCGAGCCTCTCGGGAGTCTTCTTTCTCGACGCGAAGCAGGGTTGGGTTGTCGGAGCCAATGGGACGATTCGCCAGAGCCTGGATGGGGGAAATACCTGGCATTCGCAACTCGTCGATACCCAGGTATCGTTCTACGGCCTCTCGTTTGTGTCGCCCGTCGAGGGGTGGGTGGTCGGTGGCAACGGAACCATTCTTCATACGAAGGACGGCGGGGCCCATTGGGTCGATCAAGTGAGCAAGACGAGCGCAGCCCTCTACGGCATTCAATTTCTCACCGCCCAGCATGGGACGGTGGTTGGGGCGGTGGGGACCGTCTTGATGACGGACGATGGCGGGATCACCTGGACCCCGCAAGACATGCAGGGAGCTGTCACGCTGTTCGATGTGTATTTCTCGGATGTGTCGACCGGGTGGACCGTCGGGAATGCCGGTGCCATCTTTCAAACGACCAATGGCGGCCGCCAGTGGATCGATCGCACGTTACCCTGCACCCGCACCTGTACGAAGCTGACCGACCTCTTGCGAGTGCGCTTTACCGACCCTCAGACCGGATGGATTGCGGGGGAACGGGGCATGGTCTACCGGACCACCGATAGTGGTTTTACCTGGACAGAGCAGGGTGCTATCGCGAAGGTCTCCCTGTTCGGCCTCTCGTTTCCTGATGGAACAGAGGGCTGGGCCAGTGGAGACAAAGGCACGATCATCCATCTGACCACTGGCCGCTGACAGGCGGCTGAAATCCGTGAAGCGCGAAGCGGAAGATATCTGACGATCTGTTGATCTGATGAATGCCGAACATTCAACAGATCATCGGGTCAACAGATTCCGGAATTGCTTCACGGACGAAGAGGGCGGCCTTTTTGAGTATCCTGTAGTCTGCTCGTCCTATCCCATTTCGTCGAGTCTTGACTGGAGAATGCTGAGCGCTGCGATCGCTGCGGTCTCGGCCCGCAAGATTCGTGGTCCGAGGGTCAGCGGGAGAAACCCCTGCTCCTGTGTCAGCCGCTGCTCGTCCGGTGCCCATCCCCCTTCCGGTCCTACCAGCAAGACAATCGGATACTGACGGTCCTGTGGCAACGGCATGGTGGCGAGCGAAGGGCCGCTGGAGCGTTCCACGAGCATGCCCTTCAGTGGTGCCGAAGCATATTGACGGCAGATCTCTGCGAGGTTTACCGGGTCTGCGATGGTGGGAATGGTCCATCGTTCCGACTGTTGTGCCGCGTCCCGCGCAATACGCTCCCATCTGGATCGTTGATGTTCCAGGCGTTCCGGGTTGGGCTTGATGACACTGTGTGTACTGTGAATGGGCACGATGGTAGCGACTCCGAGTTCTGTGGCCTTTTGAATGACCCAGTCCATCTTGTCGCCTTTGATCAACGCCTGTCCGAGCACGATTGGTGAGGTCCTGTGCGCCGGCTCGGTCTGTCGATCGATGATGCGGCTGTCGATGGCTTGTGAGGTGACGTGGGTCACTTCCACGCGATAGCGGGATCCGCATCCGTCGTTCAGGGTGAGGGAGTCTCCCGGGTGCAAACGGAGACTATCGCGAAGATGATGGAGGAGGTCACCGGTCATGCGAATCGTGGGGGGAGTGATGGCGTCAGGGGTGACGAAGTATGTGGACATAGTGCGGGCGTCTAGCAGGATGCTGAAAAAGTCGCTTTTCTCACCCGCCCGACCCCGGCGCGCCGAGACGCGCCTTTTCCCATGGGCGTTCTCGCATCGGTCAGAGGCTCAACGTACCGAAGAGATTTTCGGACGTCGGAAGCGCTGGAGGGGTTTTTCCGTTCGCCAAGATCCATTGCAAGGGCGAACGGCCCACACGAAGTGCGGTTTGTACCTCCTCGCCTCTTCGCTCGCTGCGGCCTTGCTGGACAGATTTTTTGAGCATCCTGCGTGAGGGTTCTTCTCTTGCCCCAGACGTATAGACTATCGAAGTTCTGTTATGTCGAATGGTTTTTCCGCAGCATGCTGGGCGATGACGTCGGGGCTATTCGAAGAAGGTCTTCATCTTGTCGAAGAAGCCGTCGCTGTCCACATCCATTGACATGCCGCTCTCTTTGGCAAATTCCGTGAGCAATTCTTTCTGGCGAGCGGTCAGTTTGGTGGGAATCTGAATCTTGATCACAAATAATTGGTCGCCGGTACCATGGTTCTTGAGGCTGGGAATGCCCAGGCCTTTGATGCGCAGGATCTTATCTGGCTGCGTACCGGCAGGAATCTTGATGACCGTATTGCCTTTCAGCGTGGGGACCTCGATCTTTCCTCCGAGTACGGCTGTGACAACATGAATGGGAACATCACAGAGGATATCGTGCCCTTGGCGCTGGAAGATCGGGTGCGGCTTGACGGTAATCGCCACATAGAGATCGCCGGGTGGGCCCGCGTTGACCCCGTGTTCTCCTTCGTTCGCGAGGCGCAAGCGCATGCCTGATTCGATGCCGGCCGGGATATGTACGGCGATGGTCCGTTCTCGATAAATGCGTTGACGGCCTTGGCAGGCGGGACAGGGCTCTGTGACAATTCGTCCGGCCCCCTCGCATTGGCCGCAGGGACGGGTGATGCTGAAGAACCCTTGTTGGAACCGCATCTGTCCGGCCCCTTTGCAACTAGGGCACGTCTTGACGGATGCTGCGCTCTTGGCGCCGGTCCCTTTGCAGTCGGTGCACACTTCCCATCGCGGGATTTTGAGTTTGGCCTCTTTCCCGTAGACAGATTCCTCGAAGGTCAGTTCCAGATTGTATTGGAGGTCGGTGCCGCGTTCCGCCCGATTGCCGCCTCGCTGGCCGCCGAAAAAATCCTCGAAAATGTCATTGAAGGCGTCACCGAAGCCGCTTCCACCAAATCCGAAGCCCTCCGGACCGCCACCCTGCTGAGCCCCGGCATGACCGAACATGTCGTAGCGCTTGCGTTTTTCCTGGTCGCTCAGCGTTTCGTAGGCTTCATTGACTTCTTTGAACTTTTCTTCCGATGCTTTCTTCTGCGACTCTCCCGTCTGGAGATCGGGATGGTGTTGGCGGGCCATCTTCCGATAGGCCTTCTTGAGCTCGTCGTCGGACGCGGTTCGTTCGACGCCTAAGGTTTCGTAGTGGTCGCGCTTGGACACAGACGCCGTCTCTCTGGGTTAAAGTGCAGCAAGACCGAGCCCCGTGCGTCGACGAAGCTCGGTCTCACTGACGGTATTCTAGCTTACTTCTTGTCTTTGTCCACTTCTTCGAATTCTGCGTCAACGACCTTTTCATCGGTCTTGGTCTCGCTGGCTCCGGTTCCGCCTTCGGCGTCGGTGCCGGTTGTAGCCGATGCCTTCTTATACATTTCCTCAGCCAGCTTGTGGGACGCGGTGGTCAATGTTTGGGTGGCGGACTCGATCGCCTCGGGGTCCGTTCCTTCCATCGCTTTCTTCAGCGCCGCCACGGCTTCCTCGACTTTGGTCTTGTCTTCAGCGGCGATCTTGTCGCCGTGCTCGCTCAGGTTCTTTTCCGTCTGGTAGATCAGGGTGTCAGCCTGGTTTTTGGCTTCGGCGGTCTTTCGCCGCTTCTTATCTTCGTCAGTATGGGCCTGCGCATCCTTCACCAGCTTTTCGACTTCTTCCTTGCTCAAGCCGCTGGATGCCGTGATCTTGATGGACTGTTCCTTTTGCGTCGCCAAGTCTTTGGCCGAGACATGGACGATGCCGTTGGCGTCGATGTCGAACGTGACTTCAACTTGCGGCATCCCGCGAGGTGCGGGAGGAATGCCGACCAAGTCGAACTGGCCGAGGAGCTTGTTGTCGTTCGCCATCTCGCGTTCGCCTTGGAAGACTCGAATGGTCACAGCCGTTTGATTGTCGGCAGCGGTCGAGAAGACCTGACTCTTTTTCGTCGG
Organism: Nitrospiraceae bacterium; assembly: GCA_016650275.1. Classification (GTDB taxonomy): domain Bacteria; phylum Nitrospirota; class Nitrospiria; order Nitrospirales; family Nitrospiraceae; genus Palsa-1315. The sequence continues at coordinate 12,427 of JAENWB010000143.1, forward strand.
GACGGTCGTGTTCCGCTCGATCAACTTCGTAAAGACACCGCCGAGGGTTTCGATGCCCAGCGAGAGCGGCGTCACGTCGAGAAGCAGCACGTCTTTCACTTCGCCCTTGAGCACGCCGCCTTGAATGGCGGCCCCGATCGCAACCACTTCGTCTGGATTCACGCCCCGGTGTGGTTCTTTCCCGAAGAACTCCTTGACGGCCTGAATGACTTTCGGCATGCGGGTCATGCCGCCGACGAGGACGACTTCCTTGATGTCGCCCGCGGATACGCCGGCGTCGGAGAGCGCTTTCTTGCAGGGCTCGATCGATCGTTTAATCAAGTCGTCGACCAACTGTTCAAGCTTCGCGCGGGTCAGTTTCATGACCAGGTGTTTCGGTCCGTTGGCGTCTGCGGTGACGAAGGGCAGATTGATTTCGGTGTCCTGTGAGGATGAGAGTTCGATCTTGGCGCGTTCCGCCGCCTCTTTCAGGCGTTGGAGGGCCATTCGATCTTTCCGAAGATCGATGCCTTGATCCTTCTTGAA
>JAENWB010000144.1:0-13051 GCA_016650275.1 Nitrospiraceae bacterium
GAATACGACTGCGCCGCTGTACAGATACGCCGTCGCGACGGCGACGGAGATGAGCGTCATCATCCCGGGACGGCGGGATTTCATTTCCTCAAAAAACCCTTTGAGAAACGGCCAGCCGCCATACCAGAAGACCGCCGAGGAACAACCGAATAAGACATAGATGTCGCCGGGAAAGCTGATGGCTTCGCGCAGGCCCACCAGCGTTTGGAGCATCGGCGAGAGGGCGAGAATCGGCAGGGTCAGAACCAGTGAGATCCAGAACCGTTGCCGAAAATCCGCCGCCATGTGCGCATGCTGGTTCTGACGGTCCTGGTGGTCAGGATGGTCAGAGCCGACGTGCTGCAATTGAGCGTTCGCCTCCAACCAGTTCTGCTCGGCATGTCCTTGCGGGCGGCCTTCTTTCAGATAGATGGCATAGGCCTTCTTGGCCACTTCGTCCTGGGTCGGCTTGGTTGCCGGCTCGTCTTTGGGGATGTGATCGTGTTTGTTCATACCGTGGATTTCTTTCACACACTCGTGCCAAGTCCGAGTACTCGGCACACCGAGCGCGCAATCATCTGTGCTTCGTCCGTGTGAATGACGCGGACCGCCACCCGGCTGCCCGCCGGGGAAATCACGCCCTCGTTCCCCTCGTTTCGTGTTTCTTCGAGTTCGATTCCAAGGAATCCCAGCCCCTCGCAGATCCGGGCGCGGACGGTGGGTGCGTTCTCTCCGATGCCGCCTGCGAACACCAGCTGGTCCAGTCCGCCCAACGCCGCTGCGAAGGCGCCGATCCATTTCTTGACCTGATAACAAAACAACGCCACCGCTTCCGCTGCCCGCACGTCCTGCGTTTCACGGTTGAGCAAGTCACGCATGTCGGAACTGGTTTCGGATATCCCGAGCAGCCCGGACTGGGAATTGACCATCTCGTTGAATTGTTTTGCGCTCATTTTTTCGGTGCGCGCCAGATACCATACCAGTCCGGGATCGAGATCGCCGGAGCGGGTGCTCATCGGTACCCCGGATGTCGGAGTGAAACTCATGCTGGTGTCCACGGGTTTGCCCTCACGCACCGCCGCCAGACTCGCGCCATTACCGAGGTGGGCGAGGATGACCCGGCCTTGTGCCGCTTCCGCTCCGGCCAGGCGCGCGAGTTCTTCCATCAGAAATGCATATGACAGCCCGTGAAACCCATACCGCCGCACTCCCTGCGCTTCGTAGCGGCGCGGGATCGGCAACAACCGGGCCACGCGCGGCATGTCATGGTGAAAATCCGTGTCGAAACAGACCACTTGAGGCAGTTCAGGAAACCGGCGATGAAACGCCTCGGTCAAGAGGATTTCCTCTGGCAGATGTGCAGGATCGAATGGACTGAGGCAGCGGAGCTCCTCAATCATGTCTGCCGTGATGCGCTGCGGCTGGCTATACGTTGGTCCGCCATGCACCACGCGATGCCCCACCGCGGTCACGGCCTCACGCGCGCTGCGTGCCTCGATCCAATCCATGAGCACGCCCACCGCAACCGAGTGGTCCGGCGCCGCCACCGGTCGCGAGAAGTTGTCGCTGGCGTTCACGCCTGTTACCCGCAAGGTGGCCTCCGGCAGACCAATCCGCTCAATCCCGCCCTCCAGAATCCGTCGGAGCGAGTCACCGGCCTCGAACAGCGCGAACTTGATGCTTGACGAGCCGCCATTGATCGTCAGGATGCGTGGGTTAGCGGGGTGCATGGCTGACTCCTGCGTCCTGCCGCAATCCAAACGACGCCAATTTTGCGCACGTGGACCTATAATCCGTGTGAAGAATGCTGCGAATCCCCAATCCTTCCGCGATCTGAACGAACATCGGGGTATTGTCTATATAGACGATCTGCCGTACCGGCACCTGGGCGATGTCCAGTGTAAGCCGAAAGAGGTCCGCGTCGGGCTTGCGGAGGTGGACGAAGCAGGAGGAAATACACGCATCTACTAACCCGTCCAGCTTGAACGTGCGAATCCGATAGGCATTCAGTTCGCGCCCTTCGTTGCTGACCACGGCGATCTTCAATCCGTACTTTGCCTTGAGCTTGCGGACCAACTCGATCATCTGGGGGTACGGTGTCGATTGCGCGAACATGAAGCGTCGAAACTGAGCCCGGGTGAACGGTCGCTTTTGGTAGAAGACCACCCGACCTAGATATTCTTCTAGCGTGAGCTTGCCTTCCTCGTAGGTAGCGAAGTTCAGCCGATGCCGATCTTCCATCTCGGCCCACTCCAACTTGAAGTGCGTCGCCGCCCGTTTGCGGGCATGATGATCCCACCCGTTGGTGAGCAGGACACCGCCGATATCCAGAAACAGGCAGGTGATCGCCGTTGTTTTCTTCATCGTCTTTCCTTCCGTCGAGCGGATCATCGCTGCCACAGTATCCGTGTCTCTTCCAGGGGCACCGCCACGCCGACGTAATATGGAATCACTCGCGCCTTAGGGTTGAAGGTCTTTTGTGATGCCGAGCCTCAATTGTATTATTGAGGTCTCATCTCGCATCAGTCGAGCTGATTGGCTTTTGCCATCGACCGACCTGCACTGCGAAGGGACTCGGGACAGTCTAACCGCCCGGTGTGAATTTCAATGAAGACGAGGCCCTCCGCATTGACAGCCTTGCTTAGCGCTTCTTCGAGTTCCCCTTCCGTGCGGACATCAAGTCCCAACCCTCCTCCGAATACAGCGAGGAGCTTGTGATACTGCCACGGTTGGATATCGTTGTAGGGGCGATCACTGATCACCCGCTCGATCGTATACCCGTCATTATTGAGGAGAAAGATGACAGGCTTGAGATGGTTCCTGATCATCGTCGAGAGGTCCTGGCACGTCACTTGGAAAGAGCCGTCCCCCACAAACAGCACCGTATGCCGGTCCTGCGCTGCCATGCCGGCACCTAGGGTTGCCCCGATCGTGTAACCGATCGACCCGTAAAAGGCCTGCCCTATGAAGGTCGTCCCTTCCGGCATGAGCATCTCCGCGGCACTGAAGAGGGACACGCCTGTTTCAGCAATGACGATGGAATCGTTTTGTAAAAAATGACTCATGCGGTCGAAGAAACGCTTGATGGTCAGCGGTGCCGACGCCTGAGGCTGGTACGGCTCCGTATGCCGGTGCACGCAGCCATTCGTGGCACTTTGAATCCCCAGAGTTTCCGGATCTCGTCGTGTAAGCTTTTTCGTCAGCCCAAGGATAAAATCGTGGAGATACACGTTCTTGTAATAATGATGTTTGATCTTCACGGAGTGAATGTTGGCACTGATCGTCTTTGAGTCGTCGAGGTTCGTGGTGAAGCCGCCCGTGTTCAGATCGGTCATCAAGGCCCCAAGTTGTAGCACGCAGTCAGCGGACTCGACCCGCTTCCGTACGTAGTCGCGACTCCGATCTCCCTCAAAGAGGCCAATGAATTGGGGATGGTGCTCTGAAAGGACGGTCTTGCCCAACATCATGGTGACGTACGGGAAGCCCGTTTTATCGAGAAGACCGGCAAATGCCTGTTGCAGCTTGAAGCGTATTAACTCCACGCCGGCGATCACAACTGGTTTCCGTGCCTGATCCAGCATTCCAAGCGCTTCCTTGATCGCCTCCCCGAGCGCATCCTGATCACTCTGGGCGGGCGTGGGGAAGAGGAACGCGTTCGGCCGATGACAGGTCATCATCACCACGTCCGACGGGAGACTGATGTAGACCGGTTGCTGGTGAGAAAGACAGGCCGACAACACCCGGTCGATCTCGGCCGGGGCCGTGTCAGCAGAAACGAGCTGGGTTGAGGCGGCAGTTATCATCTTATAGATCCTCAAGGGAATCTGATAATCGCCCAAGGTGTGATGCAATAGCGGCCGGGTGCGGAAATTAGACATCGCGGGCGAGCCGGTGATCACCACCACCGGCACCCGTTCGGCGAATGCTCCCGCCACGCCGTTGACCGCACTCAGTTCTCCGACGCCATAGGTTGAGGAAAATGCACCGATGCCCCGAATACGTGCATAGCCGTCGGCCGCATAGGCCGCGTTAAGTTCATTGCATGTACCGACATACTGCAGATCGCTCTTCAGTACCTGGTTGAGGAAACCCAGGACAAAATCTCCCGGCACGCCAAAGAGGTGATCCACCCCGATCTCTTTCAGCCGCATGAGCAGGTACTCAGCAACCGTGACCTCTGGACTGATCATCTTGCGACACTCCTCCTCTCGTGTCCCTAGTACGGTGTCGGGGAAATACAGGAATCCGGAAGCATCATCGCAATCGGGATCGCTCTGTTCATGTGGCTGCCTCAATGCCGTCAGCCACCAGTAGCAGTTCGTTCATCGAGCCAACAGTATGGCGCTCGACCTGGGACTCAGGTGGTACGTGTGTGGATCTTTCCAAACCGGTTCCTCGCCAGGAGCACACAGATCGTGCGGTGCGTCGCGAGAGGTGTCAACGGCCAGATGCCACCGAGCCCCCGGCAGGGCGGGCGGCAAAGCGAACTCCGCCGCCTCGACGCCGGCATTGAACAGCAGGCACAGTGCGCGCTGCTCATCTTCATGGATCAGACAGGCAAACTGTTTTGCGTTCGCGTCGGCCCAGTGGGGCAAGTCACCATGCGGGCCAAACCACTGGATCTCGGCATTCGTATAGAATTGCTCAGTACTCAGCATTGGATGGGCTCGACGAAAGGCGATCATGCCACGGGTGAAGCGGTACATCTCCTGGTGCTGGTCAAGATCACTCCAGTCACACCAACTGGTTTCGTTGTCCTGGCAATAGGCATTGTTGTTCCCGCCTTGCGTGCGGCGGAATTCGTCGCCGCCCAATAGCATCGGCACGCCGCGCGAGATAAAGAGGGTCAGCAGGAAATTCTTGATCTGGCGTGTCCTGATGGACTCGATCTGGCCATCTGCGGTCTCACCTTCAGCGCCGTAGTTCTCGCTGAAGTTGGTGTTGGTCCCGTCATGATTGTGTTCTCCGTTGGCTGCATTGTGCTTGTCTCGATAGCTTACGAGGTCATTCAGCGTGAAGCCGTCGTGGCAGGTGACGAAATTAATACTGCTCTCGGGGCCTTTGCCCGACTTAGCGTAGATGTCGGCGCTGCCGCAGATGCGGCTCGCAAATGACCCAAGCATCCCCTCGTCGCCGCGCCAGAACCGCCGGAGATCATCTCGGTACCTGCCGTTCCACTCCGCCCAGCGGCGTTCGGAGAAACTCCCCACCTCATAGGCACCGGCGGTGTCCCACGCCTCAGCGATGATTTTCACGTCTCGCAAGATCGGGTCCTCGGCGATCCGTTCGAGCAGCGGGGCATTGGCGAGCAACTTGCCGGTGCCGTCCCGGCCCAGCACCGACGCCAAGTCAAACCGGAATCCATCCACATGCATCTCCACCACCCAGTAGCGCAACGCACCCAAGATGTAATCCCGCACCACGGGATGGTTGGCGTTGATGGTGTTGCCGGTGCCCGTATAGTCCTTGTAGTAGCGGTGGTCGTCCGCCAATGTGTAGAAGATCGCGTTATCCATCCCACGGAAACAGAGCGTCGGCCCCAATTCGTTCCCTTCCGCCGTGTGATTGAACACGACGTCCAGGATGACTTCGATGCCGGCTGTGTGAAGGGCCTGGACCATTTCCTTGAACTCCAGCTTCTGCTGACCTACCCCTCCCGCGCTGCTGTAGGAGGCTTTCGGCGCAAAGAAGGCCACGGGATCGTAGCCCCAGTAATTTCTAAGTGGCTGGCCAGTCTGCGGATTGATGCCCGGCACTTGATGGTCGTTGAACTCGTGTACGGGCATCAATTCCACGGCCGTCACCCCCAGATCTTTGAGATAGGGGATCTTTTCCATCAGACCGCGGTACGTGCCGGGATGCTCCACGCCAGAGCTCGGATGAATGGTGAACCCGCGGATGTGGGTTTCATAAATGACGGTCCTCGACCAGGGATGTCTGGGCGGCCGGTCGTCCTGCCAATGGAAGTGCTCATGCGTGAACATGCATTTCGGCATGGCTCCGGCATCATCGACCGTCGAACGCACCAAGTCTCGTTCTGGCGCCGAGGGATCGTATCCGCGGGCCGGGTCAAAATCCCAATCAGGCAACAGCGAGATCGCTGTCGCAAAGGGGTCCAGGAGCAGCTTATTGAAATTGAACCGATGACCGTCCTTGGGTTGATACGGACCGTCCACGCGATAGGCATACAGTTGGCCAGGCTGAATCCCCTCAACCCACACGTGCCATACGTCACCCGTGCGGTGGCGCACGGGGTCGAGATCAATCACCCTGGCGGCCGTGGCATCTATGGGATGCTCAAACAACTCCAGCCGAACGCGGCAGGCGTGACGGCTGAAGAAGGCGAAGTTGACTCCCATTCCATATTCATGGGTTCCCATGGGTAACGGAACGCCCCTCCGAACTTCAGTGCGTTCGGAAACTTTTGCCACGTAATCATGCAGCGGGCGTTCAGGCACACTCATGCGTGCGGCGCGCACATCGGTCCCTACCGACGGCTGGGCTGACGACACGGACGACATCCGATCTTCTAGGCGTCGCATTTTTTTCGCTTTTGTTGCCTTTTGCATCGGGTCTTTTTTATTCACTCTTTTACCTGTTGAAATCTCCTCACCGCTGCCACAGGATATGAGTATCTTCCAGGGGCACCGCCACGCCATCGCGGTGCGGAATGAGTCGCGCCGTATAGTCCGTTGATGGGCGGGCCGCGGACACCGCCGCGCTGTACATGTAGCCGCCCGACGCGCCGGCCAGTTGGCGAACGCGCGTCATCTTCACTCGCTCCGGTGCGGTACCGTTCAGCCCGTTGGCGTACAGTTCGACCTGCACAGCCTTTGGGTCGAGATCATCGAGAAACACCTGCACTTCAAATTCGTGCTGCTTGCCACGGGTCTTAACCTTCACGTCACCGAAGTGTAGTGTTGCCCATTTCTGTCTCAGCATCTGTTCCCAATTGACCATGTTCCTGCCCACCGCGCCGTTATCGGCAGCCAGCTCACGGTAGGCGGCGGCAGCCGGCAGGTAGTGGCGCTCCGTGTATTCTCGCACCGTGCGATTGGTGGAAAAGCGCGGCGTCAATCGCGCCATGCTCTCACGCATCCGCGTGACCCATGCGATGGGAATGCCGTGCTCGTCTCGGGCATAAAACTCCGGGATCACTTCGCGTTCGAGCAGATCATAGAGGCGTTCGGCATCGATCGCATCCCAGGCGGGATCATCGCCATGCTCCTGACCATCCCCCAACGCCCATCCCACTTCGGGCGTATACGCTTCCGCCCACCACCCATCCAACTCCGAGAGATTGAGGCCGCCATTGACCAGCACCTTCATGCCGCTCGTACCACAGGCCTCCCAAGGCCGCCGTGGTGTGTTGAGCCAGACGTCCACCCCCTGCACCATCTGCTCGGTTAAATGCATGTCGTAGTCCGCGAGGAAGATCACATGCAGGCGGGCCTCGGGCCGCCGAATGAACTGGGACCATTCCTGAATCAGGGCCTGCCCTGCCCGGTCCTCAGGATGGGCCTTTCCCGCGATGATGAGTTGCACTGGTCGTTCAGGATTCGACAAGAGGCGCAGCAATCGCGCCGGATTGTGCAGGAGCAGATTCGGCCTCTTGTAGGTCGCGAAACGGCGCGCAAAGCCCAGTGTTAAGGCGTGGGGATCGAAGAGATGGGTCGCCTCGTGTACTGTTTCGGGCGACGCGCCAGAGACGGCCAGTTGGTGGGAGAATCGTTCGCGGGCGTAGGCCACAAGCGACTGGCTTGCCGCAACACGAAATTCCCAGAGCCCGGCGTCGGAGACGCAACGAATGTCCTGCTCCAGAGGTTCTGTCGTCCCGAGCCAGCGGTCTTTGCCACAGGCCTTCGTCCATAGCTCGTCGGCTGCCGCCGAATCCCAGGTCGGCATATGGACCCCGTTGGTCACATGTCCGACTGGGATTTCGTCCTGCGGCCAGTGGGGGAACAGCGGCGCAAAGAGGTGCCGGCTCACGTTCCCGTGCAAGCGACTCACGCCATTGACTGCGCCACTCCCGCGGATGGCCAAATAGGCCATGTTAAACAGTTCCGATGAGTCAGTTGGGTTCCGGCGGCCCAGGGCCAGCAACTCATGGAGTGGTAGGCCGAGCTTCTGCTCGGCATACCCCCCGAGGTATTGCTCGATGAGAGCTGGAGTAAACCGGTCAAAGCCGGCAGCCACTGCCGTGTGGGTGGTGAAAAGATTCCCCGCTCGCGTGACGGCCAGCGCAACGTCGAAGGGCTGCCCGGTCTCTTCCATAAAACTGCGGGCTCGTTCCAAGACGACACAGGCCGCATGCCCTTCATTCAGATGACAAACTTCCGGCTGGATGCCCAGCGCACGAAGCAGTCGCCATCCGCCGATTCCGAGGAGCAGTTCTTGCTTCAGACGCAGGTCCGGCCCGCCGCCATACAGTTCGCTGGTAATCCCTCGATGCGCGGGAAAATTCGCCGCGTCATTGCTGTCCAAGAGATACAGTTTCACTCGACCGACCTGGACCTGCCAGGCGCGTAGCCAGACCGAGTACCCCGGTAAGGCGATCTCCAACCGCAACCACTCGCCGTTCGCGTGGCGCAACGGCGTGATCGGCAACTGCCCTGGGTCGTTATACGGGAAGAGGGCCTCTTGCGCGCCGTCTTTGTCAATTACCTGGCGAAAATAGCCTTGCTGGTATAGCAGCCCCACGCCGACCACCGGCACGCCCAGATCGCTGGTGGCTTTGAGTTGATCGCCGGCGACATTGCCAAGCCCGCCCGAGTAAATGGGCAACGCTTCGCTCAACATAAATTCCATGCTGAAATACGCCACACAGGTCAACGGAGATTGCGGGTAGGTGTGCTGAAACCACGCGGGTGCCGCCGCCGCATCGCGCCTGGTTTGCACCAGATCATCAACGTGTTTACGGAAAGCGGGATCGTCTAACACGCGCTCGATCTGGTCCCGCGAGACCGTCTGCAGAACCACCCACGGGTTATGCGTGAGCTCCCACAGCACAGGATCCAGCTGCCGCCACACGTCGTCGGTGGCATGATTCCACGACGAACGTAGATCCAGTGCCAGCTCGGCCAGGGAATTGAACCCCTCGATTTCCGTGGGGAGAAGATTATAGATCGGGTGGCTGGCGCGTCTGTGCGTGTTCATCAATGTTCCCTCTGTTTAAGCTTGGACGGACTCCCTGGCTGCTGCGGGGACGCCGCCAATGCATCACCGACGATCGTCTGAGCTTCCTCCAGGATGTGGCGCAGATGATCGGCGCCACGGAAGCTTTCCGCATAGATCTTGTAGCTATTCTCCGTCCCGGACGGACGAGTCGCAAACCTTCCACTTTCGGCCTCGGTGAGTCGACAGAAAGTTGAGCAGCCAAGGCATTCGAGTAAAGCAATCTGATTGGTTGCCACGGAAAATGTAGCGTGCGATTGACATCATCTTGTCTCTCGATGCGGTTGGGCGGTTTTCCAGGTGCGATATGATCCCGTCAGGTTGCGCACGCGGAAGCCGTATTGGCTCAGAATCCGCGCCGCGTTGTAGGAACGCTGGCCGCTTTGGCAATACGCGATGATTTCTCGGTCGCGCGGTAACTCACTCAGGCGCTGGCGCAACTCATCCAAGGGAATGTGGGTCGATCCGGGAATGAACCCTGCCGCACGTTCCTCGGAACGCCGAACATCCAGCAGCAGCGTGGTGCTAGGATCGAGCGATGCCACTTCGTTCCACTGCGCGAGCGCCACATCGCCGGCGAGTACGTTTTGCGCAGCCATGCCGGCCAGGTTGACGGGGTCTTTGGCCGATCCGTATGGCGGTGCATAGGCCAGTTCTAGTTCGGCTAGGTCGTGAACGGTCATCCCGGCCTTGAGTGCGGTGGCCAGAACGTCAATGCGTTTGTCCACTCCTTCATGGCCGATGGCTTGCGCGCCGAGCAATTTGCCCGTGTCGGGCGCGAACAGGATTTTCAGCGCGATGGGTTCGGCGCCGGGGTAATAGCCTGCGTGAGAGCCGGGGTGAAGATGAATGGCCTGAAAGGGAATGGCGGCATGCCGGAGGGATTTCTCATTTGCGCCCGTGCACCCGGCGGTGAGCGTGAACAATCGCAGGATAGCGGTGCCCCAGGTGTGTTCGTATCGGGACGGGCGGCCCAGGATATTGTCGGCGGCAATGCGACCCTGGCGATTCGCCGGGCCAGCCAGCGGAATCAGCGCCCATTGACCGGTCACTCCATCACGCACCTCGATGGCATCGCCCACCGCCCAAATGTGCGGGTCGCTGGTCTGGAGATGTTCGTTGACCCGAATACCACCGAGTTTTCCGATCTCCAAACCGGCATCCTTTGCCAGACCCACTTCTGGTTTGATACCCAACCCGAGCACGACCGAATCGGCGGGCAATCGTTGACCGCCTTTCAGCACCACGATAGAAGCGCGGGCTGGTTCCTTCTCTGAGGGCGGCTCGAACGCTACTACGGGATCGTTCAGATGCAGGGGCACCCCATTGGCGCGCAATTCTGCGTGCAGCCAGGCAGCCATTTCCGGATCGAGGGGTGTCATCACCTGGGGTAGCGCTTCCACTACCGTCACATCGAACCCGCGGTGCCGCAGTTGCTCGGCCATTTCGAGTCCGACGTAGCCGCCGCCGACTACGACGGCACGACAACGCTGGCAATCGTTCGACCACGCCATGATGTGTTCCACGTCGGGGATGTCTCGCACTACGAAGTGGTTCGGGCGCTCGATTCCTGGAATGGGCGGTCTCAGCGGTGATGCACCCGTGGAAAGAATCAGCGCGTCATAGGCTTCCTCGTATTCGCGGCCGGTTTTACACTCCCGCACCCGGATGCGCCGGGCGGCGCGGTCGATGCGGATGACCTCGGTCTTGATGCGCACATCCAGATTGAAGCGCGCCTTGAGGCTCTCGGGCGTTTGCACCAGCAGGCTATCTCGCTCGGCGATTTTACCCCCAACAAAATACGGCAGCCCGCAGGTGGCAAACGACACATATGGGCCGCGCTCGAAGATGATGATGTCGCAGTCCTCGCACAGCCTTCGCGCGCGTGCGGCCGCGCTGGCCCCGCCTGCGACGCCGCCGACGATGATCAGGCGTGTGTTGCTCATGGTTTCTCCGCCAACTGTGCTGTGGACTGAATCCTCGGATGCATCAGTGCGCGTTCCCCTTGGTGCCGCACTCTTCCTTAGGTTCGCGTACTATTTCTCGAGGACGTACCGACGGGGCGCGTCCTTGGTCTCGTTCCTGCATCGCCGCTAACGCATCGCTGACAATCGTCTGGCCTTCCTCCAGGATGCGGCGCAGATGATCAGTGCCACGGAAGCTCTCCGCATAGATCTTGTAAATGTCTTCCGTTCCGGATGGGCGCGCCGCAAACCATCCACTTTTCGTCATCACCTTGACCCCGCCGATAGGCGCGCCGTTGCCCGGCGCATGGGTGAGGATGGCCTGGATTGTTTCGCCCGCCAGCTCGGTGAGCGTCACTTGCTGAGATGAGAGCTTGGTTAACAGGTCCTTTTGATCCGGAGTGGCTGGCGCCTCAACGCGGTCATAGGCAGGTGCGCCGAACTCGCGGGTGAGATCGTGGTAGATTTCGCCGGGATCGCGGCCCATGCGCGCGGTCATCTCCGCCGCAAGCAACGCCGGAACGATGCCATCTTTGTCCGTCGTCCAGACGCTGCCATCCAGACGGACGAACGATGCACCTGCGCTCTCCTCTCCGGCAAAGCCCAGCGAGCCGTCGAGTAAACCCTCCACGAACCACTTGAAGCCGACCGGCACCTCGTAAAGTGTCCGGTCCAGCTTCGCGGCGACGCGATCAATCATCTGGCTGCTCACCACCGTCTTGCCCACCGCCGCTGCCTGGCGCCACTTCGGCCGGTGTTGGAAGAGGTAGAAGATGGCGACGGACAGGAAGTGGTTGGGCGGCAGTAACCCCGCGCTTCGGGTGACAACTCCGTGTCGGTCATGGTCCGTGTCGCAGGCGAAAGACAGGTCAAAGCGGTCTTTCATCCCTATCAAGCGCTGCATCGCATAGGGCGAGGACGGGTCCATCCGTATCTGACCATCCCAATCCACCGTCATGAATCGGAAGGTGGGATCGACACTCTCGTTGACAACGGTCAGATTCAGCCCGTAGCGCTCGGCAATGTGACCCCAGTAATGAACTCCGGCTCCGCCGAGCGGATCAACTCCCAGACTGATCTTTGCCGCACGAATGGCGGCCATGTCGATAATATGGCCGAGGTCGCCGATGTAGGCATTCAGGTAGTCGTGTCTGTGCGTCGTGGAGGCATGAAGCGCTCTTTCAACAGGAATTCGTTTGACGCCGCGCAAACGATCCTCAAGATGCGCATTGGCTTCCACTTCGATCCAGCCGGTAATGCGGCCCTCAGCCGGTCCGCCATGTGGTGGGTTGTACTTAAAGCCGCCGTCATGGGGTGGATTGTGCGACGGCGTGATGACGATGCCGTCGGCTAGTCCTGTCGTGCGCCCGCGGTTATAGGTCAGAATCGCGTGGGACACGGCAGGGGTTGGCGTATATTCATCCCCCTCCGCAAGCATGACGTCCACCCCATTGGCCGCCAGTACTTCCAGCGCACTGGCAAGAGCCGGCACGGAGAGCGCATGCGTGTCCATGCCGAGAAACAGCGGGCCATCAATCTTCTGCTGTTTCCGGTACAGACAAATGGCCTGACTGATGGCGAGAAGATGCCATTCATTGAACGCCTTGTCGAAGGCGGAACCGCGATGCCCCGACGTGCCGAAGGCCACTCGTTGCTCCGGCACCGAAGGGTCAGGTACCTGGGTATAGTAGGCCGTGACGAGTTTGGGCACGTTCACCAGCATGGATGGTTCGGCCGGCTTCCCTGCGCGAGGATTGATGTTCACGGCTCTCTCCTCACCTGCGCGGCGATGAGTTCGCCAAGGTCTGCAATATTTTGTCGAAGAGCTTGTTGAACTTCATGACGCCGTCGTCCTCTAATTGCTGCGTCACCTGGTCGATGTCGATACCCAGTTCCGGCAATCGCTCCAAAACCGATCGGGCTTCCTCGCCATC
>JAENWB010000145.1:0-4136 GCA_016650275.1 Nitrospiraceae bacterium
CATTATAGAAGTGGGCTAAAATCCTTGTCAATCAATAGAGGCTCCGGTAGAATCGGGCGGCTCATGGTTACCGGGTCCTCCAACGTTGTGCACAGTCACCACAGCATTACGTCCGCGTTCGAAGATGTCGCTGGACGACGGACACAGGGGTCCGTCGCTGCGTTGTTCGACGTCGACAATACGCTCCTGCCTGGAGAGGCCAGCGAGGTACGATTCTTCCGATTTCTGTGGCGACGCGGCCTGGTGGGATGGAGCGAGTTGAGCAGGAGTGTGGCCTGGCTGGCAGGGCACGTGCCCCCGTTCTCCCTGCACTCGCTCCGAGAACGAAAGATATATCTGGCGGGCAAACGTCCCGCGGACATCGAATCCTATGCGCGGGAGTTCTTTCAGGCCGAGATGATCGGCAAGGTTTCTATAGAGGGCCGTGCAAGGCTGGACGCGCATCGACAGGCCGGGCACCAGCTGGTTCTTGTGACTGGCGCTCCTGATTTTTTGATCGAGCCCCTTGCGGAATTTTTGGACGTGCCTACGGTCTTTGCGGCGAAGCTGGAGCAACGGAATTCCGTCTATACCGGTGCGCTCATTCCCCCCTTGCCCTATGGCCGTGGCAAGCGTGAGCTCATCCTCGCCCACGCTCGAGAAATGGGTCTTGATTTGGCCGGCTCCTATGCCTATGGAGACAGCCCTGGCGATCACGACCTTCTTGAACTGGTCGGACACCCCTTAGTGATCAACCCGATCCGTGGCATGGCTCGCACAGCGCAACGCCGAGGCTGGCCTATCATGACCTGGAAATAATGCCGAGAGTAGATCGCCAATGTCCGATTCTGCGACCATACAGTTTTCGCAATGTTTCCGGTACGCATTTCACGATCAACGTTTCATCTTTCACCTCTTGAATCATGCGCATCACCGAAATCTTCCATAGCATTCAAGGTGAGTCGAGCTACGCCGGACAGCCCTGTGTGTTTGTACGACTCACCGGATGCCCGCTCCGTTGCACCTGGTGCGATACGGGCTATGCCTTTTACGGAGGGCGTGAGTGCTCAATCGATGAGGCCCTGGCAAAGGTGCACACCTATGGATGCCGCCTCGTGGAGGTCACAGGAGGGGAACCGCTCGCCCAGCCCGACAGCCTCCCCCTCATGGCCAAACTGTGCGACGTCGGCTATACGGTCCTGCTTGAGACCAGCGGGGCCATCGATATTGCACCGATCGACCCACGCGTCCATATCATCCTGGATGTGAAGTGTCCGGGGAGCGGGATGACCGATCGGATGCACTGGCCGAATCTTTCTCAGCTGGCAGCCAAAGACGAGGCAAAGTTTGTGTTGGCCGACCGAGCAGACTATGACTGGGCTCATGAAATTCTTGCCCGGCATGATCTCGCCAGCCGCTGTACGGTCCTCTTCAGTCCGGTTTTCGACACACTCGATATGCGTGAGCTGGCAGAGTGGATTCTAGCCGATCGCCTGCCGGTCCGTTTTCAATTACAGATGCACAAGCATATATGGGCACCCGATATGCGAGGGGTGTGAAGGGTAGCTCTGAGCCGTCAGCCTCCAGTTTCGCTGAAAGCGGACGCTGATCACACGAACAAGGAGACGTGAATGAAGATTATGCGGGTCACGGTACAGGTTGGACAAGCGGAGACGACAGTGGCTGAGGCGTTGGTGCTCACGTACTGTGAAGGAGAAGGATTGGCCGAACAGGATGCAGCACTGCTCGATCGAGCCCTCGGGGGTTCGTTGCGTAAGCTGGTGCAGTCCAAAGAATTTGAAGGTAAGGCCAACGAAGTGTTGCTGTATCACACGCAGGGCACGGTGCCTGCAAAACGGCTGGTGCTGGTCGGCTTGGGCAAGAAGAGCGCGGTCACGCTGGAAACGATCCGGCAAGCGCTGGGCTCAGCCGCGAAACGCGTTCGTCAGGCGAAGGTCGGGTCCTTTACGGTCTCGCTTCCGGCCATAACGCCTAATGGAGTGTCATTGCTCGACGTGGCGCAGGCGATGGTGGAAGGGGCCATCCTGGGCAGTTATCAGTTCACAGTGTATCGGACCACGGCCACCCCAGAACACAATGTCTCGGGAATGAAGATTCTTATTTCCGAGAAAGGTCAGCTGCGGCAGGTCACTGAAGGGGTGCGGAGAGGCGTCGCCACGGCAGAGGCCACCGTCTTTGTCCGCGACCTCTGTAATCATCCCGCCAACGTCCTGACCCCCACAAAGGTCGCCAGCGAAGCAACGGCCATTGCCAAAGCTGAAAAGATCTCCATCAAGATTCTCGAACAAAAAGAGATGGAGCGCTTGGGGATGGGGGCGTTGCTCGGCGTGGCACGCGGGAGTCAAGAGCCGCCCAAGTTCATCATCCTTGAATACAACGGAACCAAGAAAAAAGACGAGCGTCCGGTCGTGCTGGTCGGGAAAACGATCACCTTCGATACGGGTGGAATCTCACTGAAACCCGCAGAAAATATGGAACACATGAAGGCCGATATGACGGGAGGGGCCGAAGTCCTGGCTTCGATCAGAGCGGCGGCCAGACTCAAGCTCCCACTGCGTCTGATCAGCATCCTGCCTGTGGCTGAGAACATGCCGGGCGGCCGGGCCATAAAGCCGGGCGATATCGTGACGACCTTGTCAGGGAAAACTGTCGAAGTGCAGAACACGGATGCGGAAGGTCGGCTCATCCTGGCCGACGGCCTCGCCTATGCGATGCGCTATAAACCGGCGGCCCTAATCGACATTGCCACGCTCACGGGGGCCTGTGTGGTGGCACTCGGCCAGTTTGCGATCGGGATGTTCGGCACCGACCAGCTGCTCAAAAAACAGGTGCAAAAGTCAGGGCAGAAGGCCGGTGAACGAGTGTGGGAGATGCCCTTGTGGGAAGAATATTTCGAACAGCTCAAGAGCGACGTCGCCGATATGCGCAACATCGGCGGACGTGGCGGCGGTATGATTACCGCAGCGCTCTTTCTCAGCAAGTTCGTGGGGGACTGCCCGTGGGTACACCTCGATATTGCCAGCACGGATTGGAGCGAGCGGGAACGGGCCTACATTCCGAAGGGTCCGACTGCGATCGGCACCAGATTATTGGTTCAGTATCTGATTGATCGGAGTCTCTCCCATTGAAACGACATCCAATGACTTCGCGCGAAAAAGTCGGGCAGCTTTTCATGGTCGGGTTTCTGGGTACATCCGTGACACCGGACCTGGCCTCGTTCATCAAAGAATACAAGCCGGGCGGTGTGATTCTGTTCTCTCGGAATCTGGAATCCGTCGAACAGATGGTCGATCTGACCAATGGATTACAGGCCTGCAGTCCCCATTCACCGCTGTTGATTTCGATCGATCAGGAAGGCGGTCGAGTCTCCCGTCTTCCGAAAGGCTTTACGATTTTCCCCCCGTGCGACCTGTTAGGCCGCTGCAACTCCACTGAATTGGCCTACGCGGCGGCGGCCACCATTGCCAAAGAGTTACGGGCGGTGGGCGTGAACATGAATATGGCGCCAGTGCTCGATGTGAACAGCAACCCGGACAATCCGGTCATCGGCGACCGGGCGTTCGGCACAACGCCGGATGTCGTCTGTGAACTGGGAATGGCGACAGCGGCGGGGCTGCAAGACAATATGGTTGTGGCCTGTGGAAAACACTTTCCCGGTCATGGCGATACCAGTGTCGATTCCCATAAAGAACTTCCCGTGGTCGAGGCTTCGCGCAAGCGATTGGAGGATGTCGAATTCCCCTCCTTCCGCCGTGCCGTTACGCAAGGAGTGGTATCGCTGATGACCGCGCACGTCCTCTACAAAGCTCTCGATCCAGAATTGCCGGCTACGCTCTCGCCGACCATCATCACGAATTTCTTGCGCCAGGAGCTGCACTACGATGGAGTGGTGCTAACGGATGATTTGGAAATGCACGCGATCATCGACCATTATGGCGTGGAAGATGCTGCTGTTCGCGCAGTGCTGGCTGGATGCGATGTCCTGTTGATTTGTAAAGATCGAGATCGGGAAGTCGCCGCCTTCGTGGCCGTAGAGAAAGCGGTGGAGGTCGGGACCATTTCTCCTGAACGGTTGAACCTGTCGGTTGCACGGATCGCCCGCCTCAAAGACCGGTTTGTGGCACCCTATAAACCGG
>JAENWB010000146.1:0-4794 GCA_016650275.1 Nitrospiraceae bacterium
TCTTGTGACTGAGGAAGACGTTCAGTGGAGCAGGGGAGGGGGAATAACTCCGCCCAAGACGTGCCGAAGTAGATGGCCAGCGATGCCGATCAACTGCTGGAACCCTGAATCCGAAGGAATCAGTTGCTGCAAGACTAGACCAACGAGGGCACCCACAAAGATATTCTTCCAATCGATCCGACCCACCCGTGTTGAGGCGTCAATCAGATAGTCGAGTTTTCGGTTGACCTTGGCGAGCGGTTCACTGGCAAGAGAGTATGTGGAGGTGATGTAGACCCGGATCTCCTCGATTGTCTTCTTAATTTGAACCTGCTCATCGGCTGTGAATGGTGTATTTACAGCCTCGGCAGGTTCAATGCTCAGCAGTTCCTGTTCCTGAGATAGGGCGGCCCAAAGATCCGGTACTTCGATCTCGCGCTTTAGATACGTTAGCCATTTCCTTAGCATCTCGCTCTTGCCCAACCAGTTCAGCTGACTAACTTCTTGCGTTATTTGTTCCGCACCAGGTGAACAGAAAATCGAATCGCCGCCGAACACGAAGTCGAAACCGCTAGATATATGCAACACCTTAGGTAGCCAGCCGCGCCCTTCGATTAGTTGAAACTCATGAGGATTCATCCCTGACTCTTTGATGATCAAAATGACTTCGTTCTTTTGAGTCTGAAGTAGGTTGGGGTCGCTCATGCTGATTTCGCTGGGGTCTAATGGTTTGTCGTCTAGGCTGGCTGACCGTTCAACTGTTAGAACCGCATTGCAAAGAGGGACCGAAAGAGGAACCGTCCTAACTATCCTGTTGCCTTTAGCGTTACCTTTTATGATTTGAAGCCATTTCTGATACCACTATGCACTCACAAACTATTGTAATATTTGGTGGCGGTGCCCCGGATTGAACGGGGGACCCGCGGCTTATGAGTCCGCTGCTCTACCAACTGAGCTACACCGCCAGAAATGATGGTACGTAACCGGGCGATATGGTACAGGAATGCTCTCTAGAGTGTCTACAGCGCACCAGCGGTAGTTTTAGTGAGATCTGCTGATATTCTTCGAATACGATTCTTCTGCTTCTACTCACATGTTGGTTCCGCCCCATCGTTCCGGTAGACTGAGCGCATGACTCATCTGCTTCCTTCCTCCTGTGAACGGGCGATTCTGGAGCAATTCCTCAAAGCGGAGGCCATGGCCTTATGGGCGGTACGCGCTGCGCAAGCGCAGGACGTTCCGCTGGGTGTGCTGCAGTTTTTGCACCGTCATGAGGAAGAGGAAGCGAGGCATCTCAAGCAGTTTGAGCTGCTGTTGGGAACGAGTTCGCACGGCAAGACCGTCCTCCCTCGTATGCCCAGCCAATGGAGGGTCCTCGCGGTGCACCTCTACGGGTACGAAACGTTGGGATTGGAGTTCGCAAGGCTGTTAGTCGGCTTGCGGCCTGACCTGACCTCGATTTTGAAAGATGAAGAAGTGCATGTGGGGTTTTTCGAGCATGAAGTCCGTGCCATCCTCGTTCACGGAGGACCTGCCGCTGAGGGTGCGCAACAGGCGGCACAGGCCTGGAGACGGCGGCTGCCTCGCACGGTTGATCGCTATCTTCAGGATGAGAGTCTTGCGCCCTTTCGTGTTGAGCTTCGGCGACATATTCTCGACGTGATCGACGCGCGCTTTCTTACCGTTGGATTGTTGGCCCGGCCGGAGGGGGAGGGTGCGTCTCCTGTGAAGACGGCAATCGAGGAGGCGGGGGTGTCTCACGTCTACGAGTCACATGGATAAGCTTGGCGCCCGTGAAGCGTGAAGTGGAAGATATCTGATGATCAGTCGATCTGACGAATTCCGAACATTCAACAGATCGACAGATCATCAGATTCAGGAATTCCCTCCTCACTAGACTCGTCAACGTCTCATGCGGCGGCCGAGGCCGGTCGTTTATGACAGGGTCCTAGCCCGCATTATTCATGAAGATTCTGCTGCAAGCGCGGATACCCGGCTGTGACGGGCAGTCTCGGCGTTCAGCCCTTCGACATACTGCACGAGTATGCCTCAGGGCTTCACGCCTTCGAGTGCCCGTCTCGCTTCGCGTCTGCACGCTTTCGCAACGAACCTTCATGAATAATGCGGGCTAGGATATCAATCGTTGCGACGCGATAGGTTTCAGCCAGCGCGGGGGAGTCGAAAATGCCTGAGATCTGACCTCCTGCTCGTTCGTTAAGTCTCGCACGGGCAATCATGCCCTCTCGATAGCGGTTCCGACTCGCCATGTCTGCCTTTCCGAAGGAAATAGGATGTCGCTTTCACTGCGCGCACGGATATTTCTTCCCTCGGATCTGGCGGATCCTCACGTGCTGCGATCCTGCTTGCCCCAAGCTTATTTCGATATCCTCCACAGGGCCTGAGCGTCCAGTCTTTGTCCGACCTTGTTGGCACAAACGAATGGTGGTTGAGCAGGTATGTGGAGCATGGGTGGGCGACCTGGCTGAACCGCCAGGTGTATATAAAGGTGGGTCCTGGCTTAATAGTGTGCGTCGATCCGATGCTCCTACGGGTGGTTTGGGAGATTTACTTAGCAAAGCGCAGCAACGATGTTATTTTACATCGGGAGAACAGATACGACGAACACGCTGACTGTATTGGTGGAAGACAATTCCGACGATGAAGCGTGGCGCTGGGGGCTTTCAAGGAGATAACTATCGTCAACCAGATCGTCCTGGCGCTCGCTGAGTCGGAGACTCCGGACTTTCTCCTCGGCACTGGGGCCCATGAGGGCCGAGACACCAGTGTCATGCCAGCAATGATTCTAGTTCCCCAAGATCGACGGGCTCGAGGTGCTCAAGCTGGTGCGGGCGGATCCCCTAACCAAGTCGCTGCCGGTGGACTTGGCGTTGTTGGCAGAGGCCGTGCGGCAGCGGCAGCTTTAGTGACTGGTGCTCAACAAACAGCCCCTTGCCAAGGAAGGTCTCGATAGATGGCCCGCCCTCTCCGAGTGTTGCTGGTCGAGGATGACGAGGACGATGCAGCTCTGATCCTGCGCGAACTACAGCGCGGCGACTATGAGCCGGTTTCCCGGCGTGTGGAAAACCCCGGCGCCATGCAATATGCCTTGCAGCAGGAAAAATGGGACATCGTCTTGGCGGACTGGACCCTGCAGCAGTTCAGCGGCCTCTTCGCGCTGGAAATGTTGAAATCTCAGGGCGTGGATATTCCGTTCGTTATCGTGTCGAGAACGATCGACGAAGAGACGGCCAGGTTGGCATTGAAAGCGGGGGCGCACGATTACGTCGGCAAACAAAATCTCGAACGGCTCGTCCTGACCATCGAGCGGGAGCTGCGGGAAGCAGACGGCCGCCGGGCGCGACGGGAGGCAGAAACGGCCTTGGCTGCCAGCGAGGAACGGCTGCAGCTGGTGGCGCACGCCACGAACGACGCCTTACGGGACTGGGACCTCTCGACGAACGGAATCTGGTGGAACGAGGGGCTCTCCTCCTTGTTCGGCTACCAGCCCCGAGATATCGAACCGGGCGTGGAGTCCTGGTACGGCCGCCTGCATCCGGCCGACAAAGACCGCGTGATCACCAGTTGCTACGCCGCGATCAATGGCGGGGCGACGACCTGGTCAGAGGGCTATCATTTTCGCCGCGCAGACGGAACCTACGCCGAGGTGCTGGACCGCGGCTACATTGTGCGAAACGTCCGGGGCCAGGCCCTGCGTCTGATCGGCGCGATGATGGACCTCACCGCTCTCCGGAAGGCGTATACGGAGTTGCAAGAAAGCGAGGCGCGTGGTCAGACGGTGCTGGAGTCGTCGCTCGACGCCATCATCGGCATGGACGAGCACGGAACCATTACGGATTGGAACTCGAGCGCGGAAACACTGTTCGGCTGGAGCCGCAAGGACGCGCTGGGACGCTCCCTGGCCGAGACGATCATTCCGCCAGACCAGCGGGAGGCCCATCATGCCCAGCTCCGCCAATTTATAGAAACGGGCGAGAAGACGATGTTCAACCGACGGCGGGAGACGACCGCCTGGCGGAGGGACGGCACGGAATTCCCCGTCGAGTTGTCGATCGTGCCGTTAAAGGAGGGCACGGCGTATCGCTTCTACTGGTTCATTGTCGATATCAGCGAGCGCCGAGCGGCGGAGGCGAAATTGCGGCAGACCGAGGATCAGCTTCGGCAGGCGCAGAAGATGGAAGCCGTCGGCCAGCTCGCCGGCGGGGTGGCGCACGACTTCAACAACCTCCTCACCGTCATCACAGGCTATACCGATCTTCTCATGAGCGACCTGTCGGCTGGTGCGCCGACGCGGGTGGAGTTGGAGGAAATCAGGAAGGCGGCGGAACGCGCCTCGTGGCTGACCCGACAATTGCTCGCCTTCAGCCGCCGCCAGATCCTGGCGCCGCAGGTCTTGGACCTCAATGTCTTGATCGGCAACTTCGAACAAATGCTGCGTCGTCTGATCGGCGAGCACATCGCGTTGAAGACCGAACTGGCTCCGTCGCTCGCGAGGATCAAGGCCGATCCGGGGCAGATCGAGCAAGCGATCATGAATCTCGTTGTCAACGCCCGCGATGCGATGCCGCTGGGCGGGCACTTAGCGATTGAGACCGACACGGTCTTCCTGGATGAGTCGTATCCGATAAAAGTCGCGGAGACGCCGCTTGGACGCTATGTTCTTTTGGCGGTCAGCGACACAGGGTGCGGGATGGATACCGAGACGCAGAAACGTATTTTCGAACCGTTCTTCACGACCAAGGAACTCGGTAAGGGCACGGGGCTCGGCCTCTCGACGGTCTACGGCATCGTCAAGCA
>JAENWB010000147.1:0-27697 GCA_016650275.1 Nitrospiraceae bacterium
GACGAAGCGCTGCTGACGCCAGTGCCGGGGTTCGGCGCCACGTTGTTATCCACCGACACCAGACTTGTCAGGCCTGTCTGGCGATCGCGCACATAGATCTGCTGTCCGGCTGGCACCGCTGGAGTCCCAGGCGCCAACAGATTCGTCGCTTGGGACACAAATGCGACATACCGCCCATCCCCGCTGATCGACGGAGCACTGCTGACGCCTGCGCCCTCATTCACAACGCTTGCACTGTTATCCCGAGAGATAAGTTCGATCTGATTCGTTTGTCGGTTATGGACATAGATCTGTGTGCCGCTGACCGTTGCCACAAAATTCGCTGATAGTGAAGCGAAGGCCACGAGGCTCCCGTCACCGTTGATGGAAGGGGTCGAACTGACACCGCTCCCTGCCGTACCGCTACTATCCACCGACACACGATCCGTCCTCGGATGGATAACAAACAGCACTGAACCAGTCGCGGTCTTACCTATGCTGTCCGTCACGACGAACACCACAGTGGAGCTGCCTGCTGCGACCGGGGTCGGCGTACCAGTCACGACGCCAGTCGTCGTATTCAGCGCCAACCCATCTGGTAATACTCCGCCGAACACAGTCCACGTGAACGGCGCTGTGCCCCCAGTGGTGGCCAATGTGGACGAGTAGGCATTACCGACGACTCCAAATGGAGCCGCGGTCGTGCTGATGACAAGAGTGACTCCGCCCACGCCCCCGCCCCCGGGACCTCCGCTGCCGTGATCGACCCCGCACCCGGTCACAAACACCAAACTGAGAACCAGATGCACCAGCATCTGTTGATAGGGTTTCATCGGCTGCTTCTCGTTCTTAGGAAAAAATATTCGCACGTTGTCCCATGTTACTACACTATGGGAAGATGCCCGCTACTAGCCGAATGGGGGGGTAGGGGGCGTTCCTCCTGGCACAGGAGACTTTGGTGGACCAACAGAACAACCGGCACGCACCGACTGGCCAGACGGATCGGCCACTGATCATACTCGGGTACGGCTATACCGGTCGGCATATCATGCAGCTGACCCTCAACCGAGGAACTAGCGCCTGGGCCACGAGCCGGAACCCTGCTCTGCAGCTCGCCGCAGTGCCTTTTCCCCAGCGCCTGGAGTTCGATCTGGCTCGCCCCGAGACGTGGGAGCATCTACCCACTGGGGCAGATCTCATCTGGTGCTTTCCCGCCGCCCCCTTATCGGCAATCCAGATCTGGGCCAAGATGCAGCACTCACGAATCAATCGCCTCGTCGTACTCAGCAGCACTTCCGCCTACCAGGTGTCCGATCATTCCACCGAATATCCCCCACCCTGGATTGACGAATCAGCCCCGATCGACATGACCAAACCACGCGTGCAGGGAGAAGAGTATTTACGAAACGAGCTCGACGCCATTGTGCTGCGCGTGGCAGGCATCTACGGCCCTGGGCGGAACCCGCTGGATTGGATCAGGCAAGGCCGCGTTGGCCCATCACGGAAGTATGTGAACCTGATTCATGTGGAGGATTTGGCGGAAATCTGCCTCGCCGCGTTGGTTCACGGGAAGCCTGGCGAGGCCTACAACGTCAGCGATGGGACGCCTCATACCTGGAATGAGATCTGCGTCACTGCGCAGCAGCGATGGGGTGTGACAGCGGGAGCAACAAAAGAAGACCGCTCATGGGGAAAACGAATCAGCAACGCAAAGCTTCGTTCTGAACTGGATTATCGGTTTCGGCATTCCGATTTGTACGAAGCACTCGATCTCATTGGATCAACACGTTCACGATCGTAAGCAGGCTTGTCAAAACGGTCATCCAACAAGGCCGCAGGCGTATCCTTCATCACCCGCCCTCCCCCGAGCTGCAAAGACAGCTCGTTTCCCGAGTGGGGCACGTTGAGGATTCTGTCGAGCTGAGAACGATGATCGAGTCAGCGGACGGTGTGGAAGCGCAGGATGGTCAAAATGGCTTCCAGCAAGGCCCGAGGCGAGAAGGAACCGGAGGCGTACCCTCAGGGGTACGTTGAGGATTTCTTTGAGCCGAGAACGAAGCTGGAAGGCATTTTCACCATCCTGCTAGCGGAGGAGGGCCATTACTGCCAAACACACCAGCAAATTATTGATGGCGTGAGCCAATATGCCAGGCAACAGACTCCCGGTTTTTTCATACATCCATGCCCAGAGGACGCCACTCCACAGGACGCTGATGAAGCCGACCAAGCCATAGCCATGGGCGGTGGCGAAGATGCTCGCGCTGATCAGCGCGGCCGGAAGGAAGCGGAACTTTCGGCGCAGGATGGCGAACAGAAGGCCACGAAACGCGAGTTCCTCAAACACGGGCGCAAAGATCACATATTCGACTAAACTCATGGCCGTCTTGGAGGGGGAGGCCCAGACGAGATCTGCGTCGAACCATTCGACCCAGTGACTCGTCAGATGGAACGGCTCCGACAATCGATCCATCACCCACTCGCCCCACAGACCAACTGCCACCACCGCCAATACTGCGACCATCAGACGCCCGACACGGGCCCATCCGATTTCCAATCCAAATCCTTCATCGAACGTCATGCCGGCCGGTCGGAAAAGATGCTGGTAGGCCAAGAGGAGTAACGGCGCACTCGTCATCGGAATGACCAACGCCCGGAGCCAGACATTGTCAGGTAGGGGATAGATCAAAAACATGGCCGTGAGCATTGCACCGATCGCGCCCCCGCGCAGCAACACCGCCGCGCCGACACCGCCTGGCCACGGCGGCGGCACGCCCGGTTCATGAAGCCTGACGAAACTGGACGGTTCATTCCGCCTGAACCAGAGCAGCACGCAGACCACGGTGCCGACGGCCATCGCGCCGAGTTCAACGAGCATCAAGCGATGCGACCAGACAAATTGGCGGTCGATACGCACCGCGGCCTGTCCCTGAATCCTGGCCACAAGTGCGGCATTGTTGGCACGGCGTGCCAGGCGTTCAGCCAGGCGATCGTAGAACCAGCCGGCTGGCAACACCTCTGCCACCTCTGCTTGCCACAAGACGTACCGGTCCACGTCATGAACCGGTCCTTCGCCATAGGCGGCCATCACCAGGTCGGCAAACCGAGGAAGCGGGTCCTTTGCCCCGGCCCACTCATGCGCGGAGAGGAGCGCCTGCGAGAATTGACCGGCCTCGGCTTGGAGAATCGCCAATTGAAACGGTACCAACGGGTCTTCAGAAATTCCCGCCAGTTCTTGATACCATTCAATCTCGTGCGCCCGTTCAGCCTCGTTGTCGCCAGAGGTCCAGGCAATGAGCTGTTGTTCCCACTGGGGCGCGCGCTTGAGTCCTTCCTGCACATCCCTGGTCCGACTAACCATCAGACTGAGCGCTTGCTCGGGCGACTCGAGCTTATCCAGCTTGGATGCCGATGCCGACAGCCATGCGAGCAACGCCAGAGCCACTATGAGGAAGAGCGCGGACAACAACGTAACTGTGGGCGAGAACCGCCCAGAATAGATCCCGATCGTCGGCGGCGCGTCTGTGGCTCGCCACCAGGACTTGGGCTGCTGCGGCTCGTTGAGAGAAACAGCGGCTGATTCAATCATCGTTCGAACTATAACATGCTGTTTTTCTTTCTCGAAACCCCTCGAAGTAGCTAGCGACGAAGGAGACCGTTCAGAATACCCGTGGCTGAAGGGAAGTAAACTCCGCTATACTGAGGAGCGTTCTTGGCTGGCTAGGCTGCGAGGTCAAGGTTGAGCGAAAAGACCTGACCTTCTTCATCTGAGCCACAACCTCAGCCTAAACCTCAGCCTTCTCCGTGCTCTGGAGTGACATGCCAATTCAGAACTTTATCCCCCCGCGCCGACTACTCCTTGGCCCAGGGCCGAGCATGGTGCATCCGCAAGTCCTGCGTGCGCTCTCAACTCCCCTGCTTGGCCACCTGGACCCGGTCTTTCTTGGAGTCATGGACGATATCCAAGCCCTGTTGCGCTTCGTTTTTCAGACCAAGAATCGCTTCACCATCGCGGTCTCCGGCACCGGCTCAGCCGGTATGGAGGCTTCGATCGTGAATATCGTTGAGCCGGGCGATGCGGTGATCGTCGGGGTCAATGGCGTGTTTGGCACGAGATGGGCCACCATAGTCGAACGCTGCGGCGGTAAAGCCATTCGCGTGGAAGCCCCGTGGGGACAGATCATAGAGCCAAAGGCCATTGAACAGGCGTTGCGCCGATCCGGCCCGGTAAAAGCCGTGGCCATCGTGCATGCTGAAACCTCGACCGGTGTCTGGCAGCCGCTTGAGCCGATCTCCAGCCTCTGCCGCGACCATGACACGCTCTTCCTCGTCGATGCCGTGACTTCGCTGGGAGGCGCACCGGTCGAGATCGATCGTTGGGGCATCGATGTCTGCTATAGCGGCACGCAGAAATGTCTAAGTTGTCCGCCTGGTTTGTCTCCATTCACTCTCAGCGACCGTGCGTTGGCCGCCATCAAAGCCAGGCGCATCCCATGCCAGAGTTGGTACTTGGATATGGCCTTGATCGCGGACTACTGGGCCGATGGCACCAGAGCCTATCACCACACGGCACCGATCTCGATGCTCTATGCCTTACGGGAAGCGTTGCGACTCGTCGAAGAAGAGGGATTGCCTGCCCGCTTCGCTCGCCATCAGATCAATGGCGAGGCCTTGATCGCGGGCTTGACCGAACTCGGGCTTCTTCCCCTTCCCCCGACGGGCCATCGGCTCCCGATGTTGACCTGTGTCACGATCCCCTCTCATCTTCCTGAAGCCGAGATACGGACGAACTTGCTCTCGACCTATGGCATTGAAATCGGCGGCGGGCTCGGCCCGCTCAAAGGGAAGGTCTGGCGCATCGGCTTGATGGGTGAATCATCGACCGAGGCTCATGTCTTGACCCTACTCAATGCGCTGGAAGGACTTTTTATCCGCGGCGGCTGGCTGTCCACTCCCGGGATCGCACTCCAAGCTGCCTCACGGATCTATAGCCGCAGGGCATCCTGACCGCAGAGGACATCGATACACCATGATGAAGTCCCTGGCCATTCGCGCAGTGCGCGTCATCGACGGAACCGGTCGGACGATCGAACGGGCTACGGTGGTTATTCGTGGCAGAACGATTGCCGCTGTCGGATCGGATCGAGACC
The DNA here is from genome assembly GCA_016650275.1 of Nitrospiraceae bacterium. Lineage (GTDB taxonomy): Bacteria > Nitrospirota > Nitrospiria > Nitrospirales > Nitrospiraceae > Palsa-1315. The sequence goes on from JAENWB010000147.1 coordinate 5,127, forward strand.
TCTCCATTCCACGTGGAACGACCAAGATCGATGGCCGTGGACTGACGCTATTACCAGGCTTGATCGACTGTCACGTGCATCTCTGCCTCGGTGCTGAACCAGATGTCGTTGACGCGATCGCCAACGAGACGCTCTCGCTGACATTGCTCAAATCGAGCCGGTCTGCGCGACAGACCTTGGAGGCAGGTTTCACTACCGTGCGCGACGTGGGATCGCGAGACCATTCCATCTTTACGTTGAAGCAGGCCATTGACGCAGGACTCGTTCCCGGGCCTCGTATTATCGGGGCAGGCCTGGCGATTTGCATGATCGGCGGCCACGCCCGGTTTATTGGTCAGGAAGTGGAAGGCGCCGAGCAAGTCCGTTCCGTCGTACGCGCACAAATCGCAGCCGGGGCTGCGGTCATTAAAGTTATTGCGTCAGGCGGCGTCCTCACGCCCGGCACCTCACCGGACCAGGCGCAAATGACCGTGGAGGAACTCCAGGCCGCTGTGGAAGAAGCGCAACGAGCTGGGCGGAAAGTCGCCGCCCATGCCCATGGATCGTCGGGGATGAAGAATGCGATTCGCGCCGGCGTCCATTCGATCGAGCATGCTACGCTCATGGACGAAGAAGCCGCGACCATGATGAAACAGCAGGGTGTCTTCATGGTGCCGACACTCTCCGCGCTGGCCACCACTGCCGCCTGCCGACTCGGGTGCGGGATTCCCGAAAGCGCCTTAGATAAAGCCAAATCCATGACGAAGCGCCATCGAGTGAGCTTCAAAAAAGCCCTGCGGGACGGAATCCAGATTGCGATGGGCACGGACGCGGGAACGCCCTTTAACTTTCACGGCGAGAACGCCCAGGAACTCGAACGGATGGTCGCTTTCGGAATGAGCCCGATGCAGACGATTCTCGCCTCAACCTCCGCTGCCGCACGCTTGATCGGGATTCAGGACCAGGTGGGAACTATCGAGAAGGGGAAACTGGCAGACCTCCTGTTGTTCGAGGGTAATCCGCTCCGTCGCATTGACCTGCTCCGCGACCGCAGCCGGATTATCGGAGTGATGCAGGCGGGCAAGTTTGTCGCAGGGCCTCTTTCAAAGGCATGAGGCGTAAAGGGTTAGGGGCAAGTGGAGCCGACAGAAAAGGCTCTGCAAAACTCGCTTCTTGTCGCCTTACGCCTTACGCCTAACGCCTCACCCCTTACCGTCTTTCATAGAACAACTCCAGTGCGGCTGCGAAACCCTTCATCCTTCCTTTGCGGAACACCTCCTCAAGCCCTCCCCGTAGCGACCTGACGCCTCCCTCATCGCCTCGTTTGACCACCCCTTGGGACAGCAACATCTCTGTCGCCACTTCGACGAGCCGCTGCTTGCGCCCCTCCATCTCAGCCGTGACAAGCTCCTCCATGACCTCTGATGCCCGTTCCCGAATCATCTCTTCCTTGAACGTGTCATACCCTTGATCCGCCACAGTTCGCTCACGAATCACGGCAAGTTCGGCTTTGATCCGCTTCACGTCTTTCATCAAGACCGCGAACACTTCCTTTCGCCCTTCATCGAAGAGCTTCTGCTCCATCTCGTCGAGGATGACAGCTGGATCAGCCGCTTCATCCCATGACGTTTCTTCCCCCCAATTGAGTCGGTCATAGCTCCGACGCTTGTCCGGATCGCCGACGACTTCGTAGGCTGCATTGATCTCACGGATCTTGGGTTCGGCCTGCGTGCTCTCGGGATTGCGGTCAGGATGGTGCTGAAAAACCAGCTTCCGGTAGGCCTTCTTGATCGCGTCGTCGGACGCGTCGCGCGAGACCCCCAGCACCCGATAGAAGTCGATTCGTGCCATGGCGGCGAATATACCATGCACCTTTCAGCACTGCACCTTGACACCCACGCGCTAGCTCCGTAGCCTGGCGCGACCTTAACCCGCATTATTCATGAGCGCTTCTGCTGCAATCGCCGATCCGCTGCTGCGACGGGCCTTCGGCCAGCGGGCTCGCCCCTTAGACCCTCACCGTACTACACGAGTACGCATCGGGTCCTCAGGGCTCCGCGCGCCGGTCTCGCGACGCGGCTCAGCGATTTCGCGACGAACCGTCATGAATATTGCGGGCTGAAGACATGAGGCACGCGAGACAGGTTGATCTGGTTCGTCTGGTCTATCTGGTTTGTTTTGTTTATCTGGTTGATTGGGTTCATCTGGTTAGTTTCGTTCAACCAGAAAACCAGACAGACCAGACAGACAATATAAACCAGATAACGGTCTTCTTATGCTGGCGGACTGTTTCAGCATCCTGCTAAAGAGACTGATGTTGTGAGAACACAATCATGGTGGCACGGCATCACACGGTACCAGTGGCTGGTCCTGTTCATCGCATGGCTTGGCTGGGTATTCGATGCAATGGACGCGACAATCTACGCGATCGTCCTCCACCCGGCGCTGCATGACTTGCTCCAGTCCCCCGGCGGAACCGTCTCATCTGAGCAAGTCGGGTGGTACGGGGGGATCATCTTCTCCATCTTTCTCATCGGCTGGGCCATCGGTGGGATTTTCTTCGGCGTGGTGGCGGACCATCTTGGTCGCACCAAGACCCTCATCATCACTATCCTCATCTATGCGATCTTCACCGGATTCGCCGCGTTGTCGCAGGACTGGTGGCACCTGGCCATCTATCGCTTTCTGACGGCACTCGGAATCGGAGGGGAATGGGCGGCCGGCGCGGCGCTCGTCGCTGAAACTTGGCCGGAAGAGAAACGCGCGAAAGCCGCGGGCATTCTCCAGTCGGCCTGGGCGGTCGGGTTCTTCCTCGCAGCGTCATTCAATCTACTATTGGCAGACTATGGCTGGCGGATGATGTTTGTGATCGGCGTACTCCCGGCCTTTGTGTCATTGCTGGTCCGCTGGCATGTGAAGGAGCCGGATCGTTGGACCAAGGCCCACGACCGGGGCATGACGATCAGTCCCACACATATGACCGACATCTTTCATCCCCCTCTAAGACGATCCACCGTCGTAGGATCCTCGCTGGCGTTCGTCGCCGTCTTTGGTTTGTGGGGGGCGACAAACTGGGCGCCCACGCTCATCCGCGAGTTGCCAGATCTCAAGGGCTCCGATGCCGCAACCCTGGCGGCCTCTGTAAGCTACGCCATCATGGCCCTCAACGGGGGAGCCCTCTTCGGCTATTTGGGGTTTGGACCGCTAGCAGATAGATTTGGACGGCGCGCGGTGTTTGCCTTTATGTGCCTCGGCAGCTTCGTGATGCTGCCGATCACGTATCTGCTGCCGACGACCTATGCCGGAGTCTTGATATTGCTGCCGCTGCTGGGATTTTTCAACAACGGCATCTTTAGCGGATTTCCGATCTATCTCCCCGAGCTCTACCCCACCAGGCTGCGCGCCACCGGCGGCGGCTTCTGCTTCAGTGCCGGGCGTGTGCTGGCATCCGCCTCGCCGTTTCTTACCGGCTGGCTGGTGACTGAGCTCGGCACCTTTGGGCGAGCCGCAAGCACAGTGGCATTAATCTATCTGGTAGGATTGGTGGTCCTACTCTTTGCACCTGAAACCAAGGGCAAACCGCTGCCGAAATAACCGTTTCCGAGTCAACATCAAACACACCACCCCTTGACATCCCGGCAAAGCGGCTTATGTTGATAGCATGACTAACACACCATCACCCAAAGCCCTGACCCACGACGAGAAGAAAGCCGCCGACGCGGCCTTCACAGGCCGCCCCTTCAATGAGGCATGGTCTGCTTCAGCTCGAGCGGTCTACGACGGTATCGTGAAGGTCTTGCCTCACACAGACGTCGTGATTCCCACTCCTTCCAATGTCGAAGAACCCGCAGCGGCTCCTTCCGCGCAGAGTGAACCTCTCCAGCCTCAAGAGCCTCTCGCGCTAGAGCATGTCGGTGGACTAGAGTTAATGGAGGGGAATGTGATGCCTCCAGCCGTTCGAGACCGAGAAGCTGCGATTCAGGCCGGAACCTTGATCGACGTGACGCCGACCGCGCTGCAGCTCGGCATCTCGTTCCCTGTCACAATCACCCGACCGCTATGGGAAATGGGAATTGTCACGAACCACTCACTCCCTGAAGAAGATCAAACCAGCCGGTTGCGCGACATTCTGATGGCCTTTCGCTTGCGCCTGGCCAGTCTGACGACGGTGTCGCCTTTGCTCGACTTTCCGGTTCTGTTGGCCTTGCCACCGAGCAAGGTGCCTCAGCCGGTGCCGTTGTTTGCCTTCATTCAACCGGACCCTACACACCAGGCGAACGTAACGCTCTTGTTGCCGAACGAAGTGTCTTTGTCCATCACCTCGCTGAATTAGGCAGGATACTGAAAAAGTCCGCCAGCTTTGTTCTCGCATCGCTCAGAGACTCGACGTACCGCAAGGGTACGCCTCGCCTCCTCGCTCGCTGCGGCCGCGCTGGACGACCTTTTTGAGCATCCTGCGGGCTCATCGGCAATCGTCGCAAACGTCCCGTTCGCCGAGCCCCAGCTGGGCGAAAATAGTTATTCCGCAGCCTGTTGCCGACAACGCAGTGCGTTCATAGCTTGAGTCGCTTCAGCACAAAAGCGCGTTCCTCCGCCGCCGTTGTAATCATCCCGTCAATGCGTGCGTCCAATAATTGGCCCAAGATGGTCCTATACTGCGGTCCTGGCTTCAGCCCCATGGCCTGAAGATCCCGCCCCGTCAGTGCCGTCTTGACCGCCCTGTTCTTCACATACGACAATAGATGTCGCTTCAGCAGGCTCAATCGCACCCCGTGCTGTCTGCTTATCTGCTTCGCCAGAAGCAGCACCAGCGCCTCGTCCGAGAGATCTGCCAGGAGGCGATACACCTGCGAGGGCCGTACTGTTCCTTTATCGGTGAGTCTCTTCAGCGCACGATCGATCCGACTTCCTCCAGCACTCACGTTCTTGGCCTGCTCTCGTGAAAGCGCTAACCGCCGGATCATCGCAGCCACCACGTCCGGGCTGGACTCGCTCGACAACGCCATGAGATAGACGATCGGCATGTCGATCACAGAATCAGGGAATCGACGCGCCCACCAGGTGAGCGCCTTGGGAACGGCAGTGACCACTCGCTTCACGTTCTTCGTGTAGCACAGGCGGTGATGAAGGAACCGGAGCAACTTCAATTGGGCCAGCCTCGCGATGGCACGCACCGGATCGTACTCCGAAAACAGCAACAGGATTTCGTTCTGCAATCGAGGGCCGGAGAGTCGAGCGATCAGATTCGTGGAGGCCGCTTGGGCAAGCAGGCGCAAGGTGGCCCGCTCAAGGCGGAACCCGAACCGATGTTCGAACCGGATCGCTCTGAAGATGCGGGTGGGATCGTCTTCGAAACTGCCAACGTGCAGCACGCGGATCGTGCGCGCACGAAGATCGCGCTGTCCTCCATACACGTCGCGCAAGCGACCGAACTGCGCGGCGTTCAGCTGAATCGCCATTGCATTGATCGTGAAGTCTCGGCGGTAGAGATCCTCTTCGATCGACGCCAACTGAACCGTCGGCAGGATAGCGGACTGGGCGTAGGACTCACGCCTGGTCGTCGCAATATCTATCTTGAGCCCGTCCGGGAAGACCAGCCGCGCCGTCGCAAACCGCTCAAACACAGCCAGCCTAGCCCCATACCGGTCGGCCACCAGCTGCGCGAAGCCGATTCCATTTCCCTCTACCGTGAGATCGAGATCCCAGTTCCCCCGCTTCAGCAAGAGATCGCGGACGACTCCGCCGACGAGGTACAAGGACACCTCCCCCTCATCCGCGAGGTCCCCAAGCTCACGAAGAAGAGAAAGACGCTCCCGAGGGAGACGACGCAACAAATCGATTCGGGTCATCCGATACTTCATGGCACGCCATTGTAGCAACCTCCTTGTTGATGAGGAACAATGATCCTCATCAACAAGACGGTGCGCTCAGGGTACAATCACGAACGCCCCGTTTGACCCCCACACCGCTTCGAATTACCGGTGCCGCTTCCCTTGACGATCGTGCTTCTCGCGGGCGATATGGCGCGAAGCGCGATCCTGTGCCGCGCCAATCCTGGCCCGCTCCCTTTTCGTCATGACGCCATCGGACTTTGCCCTGTTTTCCATCTTGTCGATATGGTCCTGCTGCTTATTCAGCCGGTTGGCTTCTCGCTCATTCAGCTGTCCACTCGCAATCCCCTGATCGATCCGCTGTTCCTGATTCGTTTGCCGCTGATCAATCACAGGCGTTTCAGCCTGGGCATAAGATATCCCAGTCATCAAAAGTAATGCGCTCACCGCGAACAATATCTGCATCATCGATGCCTCCTTCAGGTAGGTGACGTGTTGACACTAGATCATTCCATCGACACTTCGTCATCTGAACAGCCGAGCCAAAGAGTAAAGCGAGTCGAGAATGTTTGCAATCAAGACCTTTTCACAAATACAGGCGTTTACCCAGGCAAATGCCTGACTAGCGCACGCCAGGGAGGAACGAGCGGAGCAGGACCGGCAGGCGGAATTTGACGTGGAGGATGATGAGGAGCACATGCAGGAAGTTTTTCCAGACGCCCATTCTCAACAATATTCGAGCATCGGCAATGACGGGAGGCGACAGGAGCAACGGGGTGGTGACAGGGATGAGACGTTCGCAGAAGGCGACGTCTTCGAGGATCGGCTGATTGGGGAAGCCTCCGAGTTGATTGAACAATGCGCGGCGGACGAACCGGGGTAAGACTACGAAGGCAACCAGGTCCAACTCCATGTCGGCCAAGGGACCAAGCAGATCCGAGGAAACAAAAAAGTCCGGGACACCGTCCGCACTGAAATTACGCGAGGCGACTTTGCGAATTCCATTCAGTAATCCCTATGTCGAATCCGCGCACCCACCTCACTCGCGGTGGTGTCCATGAACTGGCTGGCCCTGAGCGGGTCAGCCAGTTCATTACGAGCCGCCACGCAGCACATTGTCATCGAGACGACGCCTTCGCCGATTTCTGAAAGACAATATCCCCATAGTAGGCCGTGGCGCGCTCCTTCGTATTGTCCGTATCGCTCATGATCGCGACGCCGTTGATCATCGGCGGCTCCTCCCCGAACGCCTTCTTGTAATCTTCATAAATATTCCGCTCTTCGTCGATCCACCTGCCCACTTTCTGAGTTCCGCTCTCGACGATCACCATCTTGGCAAAGTCGGTATAGGCATTCTCGACGATCGTGCCAACAGGCGCCTTCGCGTCCCAAACATAGTTCAAGGCGGCGATCGGAATATCGCCGAACAGAGCCTGCCCAACTTTGTATTTGAGCATTTTCGAAAAACTGACTTTATCGGGATCGTATTCAAAGGTGACATAGAGCCGGGCCGGAAAGTCGTCGCCCTCCTTGAGGGCGACGTCGCTACGCTGGAGCACGTTGTCGATTTTCCAGCCCCACCGGAAAATCGGGTACTCTTTCGGATCGATCACAACCGGCTTAATCAGGCCGGAGGCCGAGGCCTCGCTTATAGCCTTTACGACCGTCACATCCCCATCCTTCACCACTTCGTAAGAGGTATGATTGGGAATCTTCTTAAAGATGAGCGGCTTCCACCCATCGGGCATCGCCTGTCCGACCGCCCCGCTCGAAAACTTCCCCACTTCGATCACTGAGGGGCTCTCGGCCATGACCGCAACAGGCGCACTCAGCAGCACACTCAGCAGCAGCAGCAGCGACTTTATAGAGCCAACTTTTACTCCAGTCCCACTCTCAGAGGCGGACGTGGGTCGCCTTCTACTGCGCGCATCCCATCGGAAGGCCAAGGCTAAGGTCGAGGTTGAGGGGCGAGAAGCCGCCTGGTCAGATTCTTCGTTGCTCAACCTGAGCCTCAACCTTAACCTCTCTCTGTAGGTAAGTGTGTGCGTTCTGCGAGCACGGAAGGCGACCACATCCTGCCTCATCCCCTTCGCATCCATACAAACAGCTTCATCAGTATGTTTTTTGTCCAGGGCGTGAAATGCGCCTTGCGCCAGAGATTCACCACTTTCTTATTGACCTCGGATTGCGTCGGATAGGGATGAATCGTGCCGGCAAGCGTCTTCGCCCCGGCGCCGGCTTTCATCAAGACAGAGAACTCACTAATCATGTCGCCGGCATGAGCGGCTACAATCGTCGCTCCCACAATTTTATCTGTACCTTTCTGAATGTGAATCCTCGCAAAGCCCTCCTCTTCTCCGTCGAGAATCGCGCGATCAACCTCATCGAGTTTGTAGGTGTAGGTTTCCACTTCGAGGCCTTTTTCCTTCGCATCCTTCTCATACATCCCGACATGCGCGACCTCCGGCTCCGTGAAGGTACACCATGGCATGATCAGGGATTCGACGCTGGCATAGCCTAGTCCGAAGGGATGCGGAAACAAGGCATTCTGAATGACGATCTGCGCCATGGCATCGGCGGCATGGGTAAATTTGTAGCGCGAGCAGATATCGCCCGCCGCAAAGATCCTTGGATTCGTCGTCTGCAGCCGCGCGGTCACCTTCACCCCGTTCTTGTCGTACTCGACAGCAACCGCTTCCAACCCAATCCCCTCGACATTCGGGGTGCGGCCGGCGGCGACAAGAATCTCGTCGACGGTCACATCGTACTGCTGACCGTGCGACTCCACGGTGAGCCGCTTTCCTCCGGCGGTCTTTTCTACTGTCAGCTCTTTCCCGCAGCAGAGCAGCTTAACCCCATCACGCAACATGTGCTGCTCCACAATCTCAGCTGCGTCGCGGTCTTCATTCGGCATGACGCCGTGCAGCGCTTCAATGAGGTAGACCTGGCTCCCGAAGCGAGCGAACGACTGGGCCAATTCACAGCCGATGGGACCGGCGCCGATCACCCCGATGCGCTGCGGCAATTCCGTCAATGAGAACACCGTTTCATTATTGAGATAGCCCGCCTCTTTCAATCCGGAAATGGGAAGGGACGACGCCCGTGCTCCTGTGCAGACAGCCGCCTTCACAAAATTCAACGTTCGATCGCCAGCCGGCCCTTCCACTTGGATCGTTTTCCCATCGGTGAAGCGTCCGCCCCCGATGTAGACATCCACGCCTAACTTCGTATAGCGATGGACCGAATCGTTATGACTGATCCGTGCGCGCAGCTTACGCATACGTGCCATGGCTGCGCCAAAATCGTACTTCACACCGGGAGGAATATGCAGGCCGAACTCCTCAGCGTTCCGCAAATCGGCCCAAGCCTGTGCCGCGCGAATCATGGCCTTTGAGGGCACGCAGCCGACGTTCAGACAGTCGCCGCCCATTAAATGTTTTTCGATTAAGGCCACTTTGGCTCCAAGGCTCGCGGCAATGACGGCCGTGATCAATCCTGCCGTCCCAGCCCCGATGACCACAATATTGTAGCGGCCAGCCGGTTCTGGATTGACCCAGTTCGAGGGATGCACGTTGCTGACGAGCGTGCGATTGTACTCGTCATCCGGGAGCACCAAACTCTCTTCATGGTGACTCATCACAACGATCCTCTCTGACGGCTGTGTGACCATCTCGTCACTCCCACTTTTCTTCTACGCTTCACGTTTCACGCCTCACGTTTCACGGGGTTTGCAGTCATGCGGGCTCGCTCGCGAACTTCTTGTAGAGGATGGGCACCATCGCCAGCAGTCCGAGCAACGTGAAGGCCAGCAACACATTCGGTGAGGCAATCTCTTGCAAGGAATTGATCGAACCGAGCTGCCGCCCGGCATACGCAAAGACGAAACTTCCCGGGATGATTCCAATGGCGGTCGCAGTCATGTAAGTGCCAAGGCTCACACGCGTGAGACCCGAGACCATGTTGACGAGAAAAAACGGAAAGAGGGGGATCAAACGCAAGGTCATCAAATAATTGAAGGCGTTCTTCGAGAATCCCGCTTGGATCGATCCGAGTCTGCTGCCGAATCTCTGCTCCACCCAATCACGAAGTAGATACCGTGCCGCCAGAAACGCCAGCGTCGCGCCGGTCGTCGCGCCAATATTGACGAAGACCGTCCCAAAGACGCTTCCGAAGAGGAACCCGCCGGCAAGAGTCAGAATCACCGCACCTGGGAGCGACAGGCCCGTGACCGCAATATAGGCCAAGATAAACAATCCGACCGCAGTCGCATAGTTCGCCTCCGTAAAGGCCAGCAGGTGATCGCGATTCTCTTTCAGGGCATTCAGCGAGAGAAACTCCCCGAGATCGAAATAGAAAAACGCGCCCATCGCCACGGCGATAGCTGCCCCGATCATGATCTTGCCGGTGCTCAACCCGCCCGCAGTAATAGTAGGTGGCATGGGATTCGTCATGGCTGTATGTCAAGATATCATGGGGGGCTCCTATCGTCGCTGTCAATGTGGCCTGCTACACAGTTAGTCTGCGGTCTCCCTACTTTTCTTGCAAATCTTACAAACCAAGTGGCCAAAGGGAAGGAATTCCGCGCACAGCGTACCACTGACTCTACGAGTAATTAGAGACTTTGGATCGGGACAACGAAGTAAGCTGAGGTGAGGCGAACGTTGCGGTTGAGGCTAAGGATGAGGGAGGAACATTTCCACTTTTACGTCAGCAGGCTCAGCCTCAACCTGAGCCTGAACCTTCCAATTACTGGCGCTGATGAGTGGAGAGGTCGCGATCCATATCGAGCCGGCCGAACGCCCGTTCAACTGGGTCTATCTTCCCATCCTGGTTACGATCGAGCTCTTGGAAATGGTCGTAAGTCAATTCAGGATTGTGCGGGTCTGGAACGCCTGCACCAAGATGATTCCGGCGAGGATCGTAGCGCTGCGGGCTTTCCAGCATGCCGTGATACATGAGATCCGTTCTTGGCTGCACGACGACTTTCGGCACCCCCTTCTTATGAATTTTCATGCGTCGATGGCGCTTCGGACCCTTCGGCTTGAGCTCAGTCGGTACCGGCTTGACTTGCGTATGAATAGCCTCCGGTTGGCGCTCAGTGGCAGCGGGTATGGGGCCATTCTTCGCACGCTGGATAGACAGGTTTTGCCCTTGCTCGGATTGTTGCTTGGTAGGCATAGCTACAACGACGACCGGAGCCGGCTCTTTTGTTTTTTTGGTTGCCGCAATCGTCAGTCCAACCGTAGTCGCGAGTAAGGCTACAGAGCAGACCGCTCCGAGTACAACAAGTTCCAGGAGCCTGTTCGGCATTGCCTTCGTAACGAGGGGAACGAGGTGCGGCCAGATGCGAGGCCGCAGGCCCGGAACAACCGGAGGTGTATTCGCTGGCATACATTGAGCATTTTTTCTGGCCGAGAACGAAGCAGATGGTCTGCGGATCATCCGCCGCAGTAGAAAGGCCAATGCCGGACAGACTCCTAAGATCCCTCTCCTCATACCCCTCCCATTTGTGAATTCCTTCAAGTGTAGCAGGTCTGGCCAATTGCTAAGCATTGTAGCGAGTTAGACAACGTTGTCTATCCCGTATTCAGTGACCTCATACTTGTAAGACGAGACCTTCTTGCCCTACTCTGTGCGTGGGAGGCCAACATATGGATGAAGCTAGTCGTTTAACCAAGACGAAAGAACAGTGGGCGAAGGCCCGGCGTGGCGGTGAAGAACGGGAAGTGTTTTACGAAGGAGACGCCCGCCTCCCACCGGGACAGCACCTCGTCGAGACCTGGCCTGTGCTCGATCTCGGTCAAAAACCTGCCATTCCACTCTCGGAATGGAAACTTGCCATCGGCGGATTCGTGGCTCATCCCATCACGTGGACCTGGGAAGAGTTTCTCTCACAGCCCCAGTTCAAGAATGTCTCCGACTTCCACTGCGTCACGAGCTGGAGTCGGTTCGACAACGAATGGGAGGGAGTCAGTTTCAAACACATTCTGTCCGTGGTAAAGCCGCTGTCTTCGGCGAAATTCGTCCTCTTTAAATCGTTCGACGACTACACGACCAATTTGCCACTTGAAGCCTGCGACGATCAGGACGTGCTGCTGACCTACAAATGGAACGGTAAGCCCCTCACGAAAGAACATGGCGGGCCGGTACGCGTGATCGTACCGAAGCGCTATGCCTGGAAGGGTGCCAAGTGGGTAAAAGAAATTACGTTTTTAGACAAGGATGAAAAGGGGTTCTGGGAAGTGCGCGGCTACTCGAACAGTGCGTTCCCCTGGGAGAATGATCGATATGGGTGAGACCCTCTAGCCGACCTGCACCCTCGCAATGATGGTCGACAACCAGCCTCTGGATACAGAATCCTGCTAGATCAACCGCCCATTTCGTCACACTTCTTACAGTTCAAGGGCTCTCCAAGATGCTGGCTCCGGCCTTCCTCTGTCAGAACCCAAGGCCGATTCGTCATCGGTGGCTGATGACGCACGTGCTGACCATGGCCGCACTTTAGATCGGCCACCCAATCACCATATTCGTCCAGATGAAATCCGACCATGGGTTGATACACGCATGAACCTCCCTTTCGTCCGCATCGAATGAACGAGGCTGAGGTCAAGGTTGAGATTGAGCAAAGACTGAACGCTCCTCATCTGATCCTCAACCTTAGCCTAAACCTCAGCCTTCTCCGTACCCGTGGCCTTCTTCAGCATCCTGTTAGGGCTGTGTTACACTCGCGCGAACTCGCGCATGCTAACACGAACAGAGGAGTACGCGTGATGAAGATCGGCTTCGTGGGAGTTGGACGGATGGGGGCCAACATGGCCCGGCGTTTGCGGGACCAACAGGAAACTATCGTAGCCATATACGATAGAGATCAGGCCAAGGCCGCCGACCTTGCGGACGAACTAGACTGTGAAGCGGCTGCGACCCCTGCCCGCGTCGCAGAACTCGCAGGCATCATTTTCACTGTCGTGTCCGATGACACTGCGATGCGCCAGATCTTTTCTGTGACTGACACGGAGAGTCTTCTCCGCCACGCCAAGGACCGGCTCTTCGTGAACTGCGCCACCCTCACGCCAGCTTTGCAGGTCGACGTCGAAACTCTTGTGACGCAACGTGGAGGCCAGAGCCTCGAAGCCTGCATGGCCAGCAGCATCACGCAAGCGCGCCACGGCACGCTCTACCTCATGTGCGGCGGGCGTCCTGATGTGTTCGAGTCAGCGAAACCGCTCTTGGAAAAACTGAGCGCTCACCTCCGCTATATCGGATCGGCAGGAGAGGCTGCGAAGGTCAAAGCCCTCGTCAACATGGTGATGAATTGCAATACGGCCGCATTGGCAGAAGGGCTTGGGCTTGGAGCAGCACTCGGTCTCGATCTGACGATGTTACGAAACATCTTCGCCCAAACGGGAGCCGCCTCGCGAGTGTTAGAGACGGACGGCGAGGATATGCAGAACCGCGCCCATGACTGCTACTTCTCAGCTGCCCATGCAGCCAAGGACTCAGGCATCGCCCTCGCGCTAGCGAAGACCGCCGGGCTCACCGTCCCGTTAGCTCAAGCGACCTACGATCAATATCTGCGACTGGCCGCACTCGGCAAAGGCGAGTTGGACAAGTCCGCTGTCTCTGAACTCACCTTCAAAGACCGGAACTTCCACTAGCGTCAAGAAGGGCTTCAAGGAGGCATGTGATGGGCACCATCGTCGTGCGGTGGAACAAGGACGCACGGCTGGGGAAGAAGAAGAAAAATACGCGGCAAGCGAACTGGCTTAGGAACGCCGTCTCAGAAGCGTTGATTGATGACAACACGGCCACACTCTTGGCACCGCGAGCTACTTCCGCCGCCAGACCATTCAGGCTCGATGTTGACCGACGTCCCACCGTCAGCATAGATATTCGTGGCCTCGATGGAAGTCCTTGCCGCCGCATTGCCTGTGTACCGTACACTGGCAAACGCCACAAGATCGCTCACGGGGATGCGGTCCACCTGCACCGAGCCATCACGATAGCTCGTCAAGAGCCAGGCGTCAGTCTTTGATGCCGCGACCGGCATTACGCGGACTTGGTAGCTGATTTTATCTGTTGAGGATCCTATCCGTACCTCGGCTGTGTAGAACTTCAACATCCCTGCCATGGCAAATCCCAAGTCAGCAAAGCTGGCCGTATACACATCGTGAGATGCATGATAGAGAGCCTCCAAGCGGTCCACCTCATAAACCACCATCTCCCCTTCAACGGCCTGTGCCTTGATCACAAAGTGGTTGTACGAGACTGTGGCCACTGAGACGAGAATACCCAAGATGGCCACCACGATCATCAATTCGATCAAAGTGAACCCGCCAGGGCTCTGGAGGCGAGGGTGTCGATACATCGTCATGATCGTCGAGGTTCGTGAGGAGGTCCGATCTCAAATCGTCCCAGGGCTGCTTGAATGCGATCCAACGCCTCCGTTGTAGTCTGTAACTGCCGGAGCGCCTCTGATCCTCCCGCACCTTGAGCCAAAAGAACTTTCACGGCGCCATCGACGGCCGCTCGAGCGCGTAATGATTCCTGCTGCATCGTCTCGACCCCCTGCCCAACTTGACTCCAGCCTTGATTGAGAAGCTGCGCCAGATCCGTTAACCGGTCTGCCTCACGGAACTGGAGTCGATGCGACACCATTCCGGATGCCCAGGCCCTAGCGCTCTGACCCAGTCGCTCAAGCGCATCGGCAACGCGCCGCGTCACCAACAAGCTGAAGAGGATAGCCCCAAGGAAAAACACTGGGAGGGCAACCCACACCGTGTCGCTCAGCAACAGCAGTTGGCTCGCAGCGACCTGGCGATCCGTCAGTGGTGCATCTGAAAAGAGAGTAATGGCAGGGAGAAAATAGGGTCCACAGAACGCAAGCACGAAGAACAGACAGGCATAGAGCGCCATACTCACAGCAATCTTGAACGTGTACGCTCTCTGCTCTTTTCGAACGGCCGCCGCAATGTGCTCAGAATTGGAGTGGGGCACGCTCAACGCCACAGTTACCATATCATCCTCCTTGGATCGCTCCTCCACCAAGCCTAGTTATGCGCCTATGGTGCCGTTCCTCGTCAGAGCCAAGCGTATCACCACCTCCTGAAACCACAAACATTTTCTCGACTTGATCGCATCCGGATAAATCACGGCTAGACGGACAATCTACCGCCTCCATCGCCCATTCCTTCGGAGCTCTGGAGTACCAGGTTACCGTTTTTCAAAGGGGAGCTCTGACCGCTGACTGGCGGGAAAGTAGGTCCACCGCTTCTGTTCGTTCTCATCGAAGCTGCCGAGAAAAGTCACGTAGCGATCGAGGGTGCGAAACTCGGCAAGTGTGATCGTACAGTGCAGAGAATCGATGACGCGGGCATCGAACTGGCCCACCACGTAGAGCAAACCCGCACCCGCTTGATAGAGATTCCGCCGGCTCACATATCCTGTATTGGGGAACAGCTCCGTAGAAGACGAGCAGCCTCCCGCTCCCTCGACTCTCAATGTGAGACTGTGCCGAGAGAGAAAGGGATCGGTCGCCGCTCGAGTAATGGTAAGCTGGGCCTGTACCGAAGGGATATCCACAGATGCCGGTTCGGGGGCGCTGCTGTTGCAAGCATCGCAGAGCATTGCCACGCTCACAATGACAGCCAACCCAAGTTGGCGCCTCACTTGGGCGCTGGAACTTTCTGCGCTGCGCCAATCGCATCCAACCCTGCTTGGGCACAGGCGTCATCGAGATGCGCGCCGGGTGCCCCACCGACGCCAATCCCTCCGACGATCTCACCGCCAATCTCAATCGGGAGTCCGCCCCCCAGCATCAACACCTGATCGTTCACCTCGCGAAGGGCTTGCAGGGTCGGAACTTTGTTGATCAACTCAGCCAACTCGGTCGTTGGACGGCGAAGACTAGCCGCGGTATAGGCTTTCTTCCTGCTGCTATCGACCGTATGAGGCCCAGCTCCATCGGCTCGGGCCATGGCGCGAAGTACGCCGGCTCGATCCACGACCGACACGCTCACCCGGTAGCCCGCTGTATAGCAGGCATCCAACGATGCCTGGATCGCCTTGCCGGCCATACCCATCGGCAAGACTGCCTCTTTCGGCAATTCATCAGAAGCCGGCACCGTATAAGGCATCAGCACCACGAATGCCGCCGCAATCATGAGCCGATACGCCATAGACACAGCACGCCTAGGAACCTGTCCGGCATTGACGTTCGTCACGAGGCAAAGAGAGCGCGGGCAGATGCGCGACCGCAGGCCCTGAAAAACTGGAGGCGTATTCGCTGGAGTACGTTGAGGATTTTTCGGGGTCGAGAACAAAGCAGATGCCTGCATATTGTTCGCCGCAATAGAATGGGCAATGTCGGGCAGGCTCCTGGAATGCAGGTGAACGCATGCCATCGGTGTGTCTCCTGGTTAGAAAGGAAAGAGGTACGGCAAGGAGCGTACGAAGGCGCGAGAGGGCCTGTCAAGATGGTGCCTTTAGCAGGTTGCGGAAAAACTATGTGGGCGCGCGAGAACTTCGATGGTTTGGACAGATGGCATAGTCGGAAAACACCTGGCAGGATGCTCAAAAATGCCGTCCAGCAAGACCGCAGGCGAGCCGAAACCGGAGGCGTACCCTCTGGGGGTACGTTGAGGATTTCGATGAGCCGTGAACGAAGCTGGCGGGCTTTTTCAGCATCCTGCAAGATTCGGGGATTCAAGGAGTGGAGAACGCGGGGCTCAGCTCCAGACGACACGCTCTTGATTGAGGAGATAATCGATCACTTCGATGCTATTACGCATCTGGATCTGCGCTTTTTCGGACATAGGAAGGACGGCACCGACCAGCTTGCCTGATTCGACGTCGTCGAGCGACGGAATCCCGTCAGGTCCACGCTTTTCCAACTCTTGTCGGTAACTTGCCACGGGCGCCTCCTATCTTTCTCTGAACAGTCGGATCAGCAATTCCTACGCCAGAGACTCATCATCTGTCTTACTCACGACGTATAGGTAGCATAGCACATGGAAATCATTGTTCTGGAGAGAAGGGGCTATCGTATTGATTCGAGACTACTTTTCAGTCGGTCGACGTGCAGCGGTTGAGGCAGGTGCCAGGGCGCCGAGGTAGGGGAAGTGACCGATCTTAAGAAGCGGCGTATCGAGACGCAGGCGAAAATCGTCATGCCCTGGGTCAACAAAGTACGGGTCACCGGTAATATCTGACTGGGCCTTCAGTTCCGGGGCCGGTTGGTTCGGATTACCCACCAGCAGATAGTCAGCATCCGTGTTGTAGAACGCATTGAAAGAGGTGGTAGTCTGGCTGGATGGGGCGATCACAAAACCAACTCGATTCAGCCCAACCACGTTGCCGGTCACATCATTCTGGGATTGCCCGAGAAACGCCGCGCCACCACCATTCTTGACCAAAGTATTGCTCACCAGCACAGCTCGGGCATGGCCGCTGACAACGACGGCTTCAAAAAGGCTTCTGGTAATCACGTTTCGGTCCAACCGCACATTCGACTTGCCGGCAATCGAGACGCCATGATCGTTATCATGAATAAAATTCCCGATGAGGACGGCATCTGAATCGGCAAACTGAGCGCCGGTCGTCTCGCTCCCCCCGATGACACAATCTTCTATCCGCACATCGTGGACTTGCTGGCTGAACAACATGCCATTGATCTTGATCCGGCGAAGGACAATTCCTTGCCCATTGAAGAGACCGACGGCATGCCCCCCTTGGTCATTAATGGTCATGTCGCTGATTTCAATGTCCGTCGCCCCATAGGGCCACTTGCCCACATGGAGAGCGCCCACCACAATATCCCGCCCCAGAATCGTCACCTGATCCACTCCAGCCCCGACGAACTTGATCTTCTCTTTGCTGTGAATGGTCACGGCCTGAGGATAGTGGCCCGCCTTGACGAAGACGGTGTCACCTTTCCTGGCTGCATCGACCGCTTCCTGAAGAGAGACGTAATCTCCTGTTCCATCCAGCGCAACCACGAGGGTCCGGGGACCACGCGGTTGCCCCTCATCGGCCCACACCAGGCTGAAGTCACAGAATCCAAACGCCGTGATGAAAACGAGCAGGCTGAGGTAATACCATTTCGGTAATGCCTCGCTTCGATGGTCTGCTCGTCCGGGACAAGAGGAGTACAACCCCGCAGGATGGGCGTGCGAGACAGGCGGGACGAGCGAGACGGGCCAAACGAGGGGGGAGCCTAATCTGTCCACGTCGCGCCTTTCTCGCATGTCTCGCGCTTCACGCGGCACGGTCCGTGCCGCTGGCGGACTTTTTCAGCATCCTGCATGCACCACAAGCTGTTTCATGCAGAAACTCATACAAGCCTCCCCCGCCGGAAGTCAATCAAGCCCGCATGATTCACGAAGACTTCTACTGCAACCGCCGATGCGCCGCTACGATAAGCCTGACGGCGGTCGGGCTCGCCGCTCAGTCGGTCAACATACTGTGTCAAGTATGCCTTCCTCCTTCACGGCTCCGCGCGCCAGTCTCGCCTGGCGTCTCGGCGATTTCGTCACGAACTCTCGTGAATCATGTGAGCTAGGTTGATTGTGAGGCGCGAACTCGCATGCTATGCTTCGCACCCATGATTGTGGTCGGCCTCACAGGCGGCGTCGCCACCGGCAAAAGCACCGTCGCCAAGATGTTCAAGCAATGCGGCGCGGTCGTCATTGATGCCGACCAGTTGGCCCGCGATGTCGTGAAGCCTGGCAAGCCAGCCTGGCGAGCCATCGTCACACTATTCGGGAAGACAGTCCTCAACCAGGACCGCTCGCTCGACCGGCAGGCCCTCGGGCGCATCGTCTTCCGCAATCCGAAGAAACGCCAACAACTCGAACGCATCATCCATCCCCGCGTCGCCCGCAAGCAACAGCGACTCGTCCGCCAGATCGGCAAACGCAAGCCCCACGCAGTGATCATCTATGAAGTGCCTCTCCTGTTCGAAGCTGGCGTTGATAAACGCGTCGACAAAACCATCGTGGTCACCGGCAACCGCGAAACCCAGATCGCCCGCTTGAAGAAACGAAATAGGCTCTCTCGTGCCGAAGCCATCCGGCGCATCCGCAGCCAAATGCCATTGGCAAAGAAGATCCAACGAGCGGGACACGTATTGAATGGGACCCTTTCTCGTCCGTCTCTACGCAGGCAAGTCGGCCAGTTATTGAAGAGCCTTCGCCTCCTCGCATAACGCCCCACCCTCAGCCGTGCATTCCCGCCACCCCTTGTGTTAAGTTTTTGGTCATGCGAGACGTCGTAATCATCGGTTCCGGCCCGGCTGGGCTCACAGCCGCGGTCTATGCGGCGCGGGCGAATCTGTCGCCTCTGCTGATCGAAGGCTGGCAGTCCGGCGGACAATTGACCACAACGACGGAGGTCGAGAACTATCCTGGCTTTGCCAAGGGCATCATGGGCCCGGAGCTCATGAAGGAAATGCGGGCCCAGGCAGAACGATTCGGCACGGAGTTCCTGACCGGTGACATGAGCGCGGTGGATCTCAAAACACGCCCCTTCACGATCACGATCGACGGCGAACAGACCGTGCACACCAAGACCCTCATCATTGCCACCGGCGCGTCGGCCATTCAGATCGGGTTGAAAAACGAGGCGCGCCTCACGGGGCACGGCGTCTCAACCTGTGCGACCTGCGACGGATTTTTCTTCAAGGGAAAGGAACTCGTTGTCGTCGGTGGCGGCGACAGTGCGATGGAGGAAGCGACCTTCCTGACCAAGTTCGCTACCAAGGTTTCGGTCGTCCACCGGCGCGATAAGCTGCGGGCTTCGAAAATCATGCAAGACCGCGCGGCGAAGAACGAGAAGATCACGTTCCTGTGGAACTCCGTCGTGGAAGATATTCTCGGTAATGATGTAGTCGCCGGCGTCCGCCTCAAGAATCTCGTCACAGGCAAGACGACAGAACAACCTTGTGCCGGCGTCTTTGTCGCCATCGGCCATCGGCCAAACACCGCGCTCTTTGCCGACCAAATCACAATGGATGAAAAAGGCTACATCCGAACGGAGAAGGGAACTGCCACCAGTGTCCCTGGTGTATTCGCCGCGGGCGATGTGCAGGACTCGGTCTATCGTCAGGCGGTCACTGCAGCAGGCTCAGGGTGTATGGCCGCCATCGACGCCGAGCGTTTCTTGGAATCAGGTAGTCATAACCTCTAAATCCTCCACGGGATGCTCAAAGTGGTCCTCCAACAAGGCGGCAGGCGAGACAAACACCGGAGGCAGCTAATTTCCACCCACTCGACCCTGAGCTGCCAACGCAGCTCTTTCCCAAGCGGGGTACGTTGAGGATGTTGTCGAGCCGAGAACGAAGCCTGCGGAACGGCGCGTCCCTGGGCAAGGAGGCTGTATTGACAGACTCAGGGTGGGCGGGTGAAGTAGCCGCCGGGGCTGGGCGGGTGAAAAGGGAGCCATTTTCAGCATCCGACTAAACCATGCGCTGCGCCATCGTCCACTACCACGAACTCGCCCTCAAAGGCCGCAACCGGGAATATTTCGAGCAGCGGCTTGTGCGCAATATCCAGTGGACGCTGAAAGACCTCGGCGTCAGACACGTCGAAAATCTTCGCAGCAGGATTCGCGTGGTCCTGCCTGAGACGGTTCCGGACCAGGCCATCATAGAACGGCTCACACGGGTCTTCGGGATCGCCAACTTTTCGCTGGCCCATGGGTTGCCGCTCCATCTGGCCAAGCCAGACTTGGGAGCACTCAGCAAGGCAATCATCGAGGCGCTCCGATCGGAATCCTTTTCCACCTTTCGCGTATCAGCGAAACGAGCCGACAAACGCCTGACCCTGACCTCCATGGAAGTCGCGCGGGACATCGGCGCCGCCATCTGTAAAGAAACCGGAAAGAAAGTCAGCCTGAAAGATCCCGACCTCACGGTCTATCTTGAACTGCTCTCCAAAGAGGTCTACTACGCAACCAAAAAGATTCAGGGGCCGGGCGGAATGCCGGTGGGCGTTAGCGGAAAGATCGCCTGCCTAATCTCCGGAGGGATCGACTCACCGGTCGCAGCCTATCGCATGATGAAACGCGGGTGCCGAGCCCTCTTCATCCACTTCTCCGGTCGACCGCTCGTCAGCCGGGCCTCAGAAGAAAAGGTCCGCGAGCTCGTGCAGCTTCTCACGATCCATCAATACACCTCGAAGCTCTACGTGATTCCGTTCGGGGAGATTCAACGGGACATTGTGGCGAACGCGCCGGCTCCCTATCGCGTGGTGCTCTACCGACGCGTCATGATCCGCATCGCTCAGGAATTAGCCAAACGCGAGCAATGTTGGGGACTGGTCACGGGCGATAGCTTAGGGCAAGTCGCCTCGCAGACACCGGAGAACCTGACGGTCATTGAAGAGGTGGCAGAGTTGCCGCTCCTGCGGCCCCTCATCGGCATGGACAAGGTGGAAATCACCGACCAGGCTCAGCGTATCGGCAGCTTCGCCATATCGATTGAGCCGGATCAAGACTGCTGCTCACTCTTCACCCCGCCGCATCCCAGCACGAAAACCAGGCTCGATGATCTTCTGAAGGTCGAACGGATGTTCGATATTGGCGCGCTGGTGAAACAGGGTCTCGAGAAGGCTGAGCTATCCCAATTCACGTTTCCTCTGTAGCAGGATGCTGAAAAAGTCCGCCAGCGGCGTTCTCGCATCGTTCAGACCCTCAACGTACCCCTGAGGGTACGCCTCCGGGTCTTCACTCGCTGCGGCCTTGCTGGACGGCCTTTTTGAGCATCCTGCAAGATCGCTCTCTTATTCCGCCACACCTGCGGCCCGTCGAAATTCTCGCGTAAAAAATAGCTTTCCCGCAACCTGCTAGCAGGAGATTCGCCATAGTCCTCCCCTCACTGTGGCCTAACCAATCGCCCCGACTGCAGTTCCTGCTGCGCCTGCACCAGCGCTTTTTCCTTGATGATTCGAAAATGCGACTCCAGATCTCGCCGCATCGCCACGGCGAGCAGCCAATCAGGCATATTCGAATCAATCTCGATGAGCAGTTCAAACTCGGCTTTCGTATGAGTCCCACTATCAACGGGGATGAGTTTCCAGAACCGGCGGTACTGCTTGAAGTCGCCCCCCTTCAATTCCGTCAACAACCCGCCGGTCGGAACGGTTCTCGTCTCACTCAAGAGGCGCCGCTCTCCTGGGAGCAGGGCATGGTCAATCCGAATATCCGTGAACGCCTTGCCGTCTTCCTCCCGTACCTCCGCCATCCGCAACCGTACATCGAAGAGCTCAGGCCAATGTGCATAATCGGTCAGTAATCGGTGAATGATCGCCGGTTCCACCGGAAAAAGAATCGTGGCTGTCGCCCGCACGCCGCCGGTGGGCTCCGCACGAACATCCAGCACGACCGGCTCAGCCGCACGGCTCCACCCGGACCAGCCGAGTACTAGGCAGCCCATGACAATCATCGCACGCCACAACATGGCGCAAGTATATAGGCCCGCTGAGAGCCACGCGAGCACTAACAGGATGCTGAAAAACTATTTTGGCAGGCTAACGCTTCGACGGTCCGTACGTGTGGGACAACAGGAGCACAATCTTGCAGGATGCTCAAAAAGGCCAGACTTCTCACCCACCCAACCCTGGCGCGCCAAGACGCGCCCTTCCGCGGGCAAGGCCGCAGCAGTTTATTACTCGCTCTCAAAAGGGTGGCCTGGATTGGTCCCAAACCGCGCGCATCGAGGGAGCACATTCTGATCGTGCGCACTCTGCGAGCGAAAGGGACCATCCAGGC
>JAENWB010000148.1:0-5180 GCA_016650275.1 Nitrospiraceae bacterium
CATTCGATCTTTCCGAAGATCGATGCCTTGATCCTTCTTGAACTCATCGACCAACCAGTCCATGACACGCTGGTCGAAGTCGTCGCCGCCGAGGAAGGTGTCGCCGTTGGTCGACTTGACCTCGAAGACGCCGTCACCGATCTCAAGGATGGAGACGTCGAACGTACCGCCGCCCAAATCATAGACGGCAACCCGCTCGTCCTTCTTCTTGTCCAGACCGTAGGCGAGGGCCGCGGCGGTCGGTTCGTTAATGATCCGGAGGACGGTTAAGCCCGCAATCTGGCCCGCATCTTTGGTGGCTTGGCGCTGGCTGTCGTCGAAATAGGCCGGGACGGTGATGACCGCTTCGGTGACTTTCTCACCGAGATAGTCCTCCGCCGTCTGCCGCATCTTCTGCAGAATCATGGCGGAGATTTCCGGCGGGCTGTAGCGTTTGCCGCGCAATTCGACGTGCGCATCGCCATTGTCTCCCTCGGACACCTTATAGGGTAAGCGCTTGGCGGCATCCGTTACGAGCTGGCTACGGAACTTGCGGCCCATCAGGCGCTTCACGGAGAAAATCGTGTTCTCAGGATTCGTAATCGCCTGGCGCTTCGCAATCTGCCCGACGAGGCGCTCTCCCTTCTCTGTGATGGCGACGACGGACGGTGTCGTGCGGGCCCCTTCTGCATTGGCGATCACAATCGGTTCGCCGCCGCTCATGATGGAAACGCAGGAGTTTGTGGTTCCCAGGTCGATGCCGATCACTTTGCCCATGTGTCTACTCCTCCCTCACTAGGTCTGTCTTTGATGATGTTGTTTCGATGAACTGATCGTGTCGTCTGTTCCCGTTCAGCCGTCGGCCCGCCCCGTCGATACGCTCACCATGGCTGCTCGCAAGATCCGGTCATGCAGGAGATATCCTCGCTGAAACTCGTCCACTACATGCCGCTCCGGAACCTTCTCGGACGCGACGGAAGTGACGGCTTGATGCGTAGCGGGATCAAACGGCTGGCCGACCGTCTCGATGGGCATGACATGAAATCTCGTCAAGGCTCCCGTCAACTGCTTGAGAGTGAGATTCACGCCCTGGATGAGGATGTCGCTGCTCCCTCCCTCTTGTGAGGCCTTGATGGCCCGTTCGAGATTATCGACGACTGGTAAAAGCTCCTTGAGTAATTGCTCATTGCCGAATCGGATCTGGTCGCGCTGGTCCCGCTGGATCAATCGTTTATAGTTATCAAACTCGGCGGCGAGCCGGAGATACTTGTCGTTCAAGCTCTTCGCCTCTGCAGCCTTTGCCGCGAGAGCTTGCTGCAGTTCTTCGACCAGGTCTGTTTCCTCCGTAGCCTGGCAGTCGTCGGGCGATGGAGTATCCAAGTTATCGATTATATTCGCGTTCTGGTGCTCTTCAGGCATGCATGACTCCTCTGTTCGTCAGAAGATAGCCACAGGGCCCATAAAGTCAACCGGGTCATAAAAATTAATTACTTGTGCAGGGAGCAGGGTGTGGCGCGCGCCAGTCTCGCCCGTCTCGCGTGGGTCAGACCTGCATGATGGGAGGGGGAGTACCCTGAGCGCGTCGGTAGAGAAGCTCCAGACCTTCTAACGTCAGGAGCGGTTCAATTTTTTGAATGGAAGTAGTTTCGGCTGCCAGGATGGAACTGAGCCCTCCGGTGCCGATGACATAGGCTGAACGTCCGAGTTCCTGTTCCATTCGCCGGACGACGGTATCGACGAGTCCTGCGTACCCGAATAACAGGCCGGCTTGAATACTGCTGGCGGTGTCGGTGCCGATCACGGCCTTAGGACGGATCAATTCCACTTTGGCCAGTTTGGCGGCTCGTGCGAACAGGGCTTCCGCCGAGATCCCGAGGCCGGGGGCGATGACGCCTCCGAGGTAGTGGCCCTCTGCCGAGATGGCGCAAAAGGTCGTGGCAGTGCCGAAATCGACGATGATGAGATCGCGGCGATATTTATGATACGCGGCCGCGGCATTCACTAGCCGGTCACTGCCGATTTCCTTTGGGTTGGGGTAACTGAGTGTGAGCCCGGTGTCCGAATCTGAGGTGACGACCAGGGGATGCTGATGGAAATATTGTTCGAGCATATCTTCGATGGTCCCGGTCAGCGCAGGCACGACGCTGGAGATGATGGCGCCGGAGAGGCGTTGAGAGGGAATTCCTGCTGCGGTGAGGAGATTGGCAAAGAGAATGCCGTACTCGTCCGAGGTTTTTTTTACGTCCGTGGCCAATCGCCAATGGGCCGCCAGAATGCGGTCGTCATAGACGCCCGTGACAATGTTCGTGTTGCCGATGTCAACGACGAGGAGCATGGGCCCTATTGTACGGTTCGCTGGGTGATTTGGCCAGCAGGCTGCGGGAAAAACTATGGTGGTTTGTCTGGTCTATTTGGTCTGTCTGGTCTATTTGGTTGAACCGGACTAACCAGATAGACCAGATCAACCAGATGAACCAGACAGACAGGACCTGTCCTAGGTTTTCAGGTGGATAATGTCGGCCACGCGCAGGTGGATGACCTCCGGAGTTCCCGAGCCTGGTGGGGTCGTCTGTGGTCGTACGCGCAAGGATCCATCCTGGCCGATTCCCTCGGCAAGCCCCACGACTACATCTCCATTGGCCAACCTCGCTTGTACCTTGTGGCCGATGGTCGAGCAGCGTTGGTAATAGGCCAACGCGATTCGATTCGTTCCGTGAAGGACCAATTCATCGAGGCACTGTTCGAGTTCGAGGAGCAGCTGCGCGAGCAGTCTGTTCCGGTCGACGACGATCTTCCGTTCCTGCCAGATGGACGTGGCTGAGTCGCGAAGGTCAACGGGCCAGTCATCGTGGTCAACGTTGACGTTGATGCCGATTCCGATGATCTGGAAAGGGTCTGATCGCGTTCCTGTGCCGCTTTCACAAAGGATCCCACCGACTTTTCGTTCCGAGATCAAGAGATCGTTGGGCCATTTCACGGAGACGTGGGTGGAGGAGACCTGTTCGATGGCTTCGGCTGCGGCCAGCGCAGAGATGAGCGGCAACCAGGAGAGCCATTCCGTAAGGCGTTCCGGTGGGCGCATCACCCGGAGGATGATGGAACAGTAGAGATTGGCGCCGGGCGGAGAAAACCAGGATCTGGAGAGGCGCCCGCGTCCGGCGGTCTGGCTGTCGGCGACGACCACCGTGCCATGCTCCACTTCGGCCTGTGCAAGCTGAGCGGCTTCGCGGTTCGTTGAAGGGAGGCAGTCGAACAATTCGATGCGGCGCCCCAGCCATGCGGTCGACAAGGTGCTGTGGATCGTGTCTCGTGTGAGTGGTGGCGAGGGTTGCACTGGTTACTTAGCAGGATGCTGAAACAGTCCGCCAGCTTCGTTCTCGGCTCATCGAAATCCTCAACGTACCCCAGAGGGTACGCCTCCGGGTTCGACTCGCCTGCGGCCTTGCTGGACGGTCTTTTTGAGCATCCTGCGGGAAAGTTTTGTTGTTGTAGGACATGTGCAGATTCTCAAAGTTCTCGCGTGTCAAAAGAGTCTTTCCGCTACCTGTTAGGCCGGCGGCGTGGTTCGAGTACGAGACTGAGTGTTGCAGCTGGGGCTGAATGGGTGAGGGCTCCGATGGAGATACGGTCTGGGCCGGCTGCCGCCATCGCGCGAACGTTCTTCAACGTGATTCCTCCGGACACTTCTACCAGTGCGCGCCCCTTGATCAGCCGGATGGCTTGACGGACAGTCGTCGGGCTCATGTTATCCAGCAGAATGATGTCGGCGCGCCCTGCAAGGGCCTGCCGCACAGCTGCCAACGATTCCACTTCCACGACAATATTCCTGTTGCGAGGGGCCTTGGCTTTCGCCTTGCGGCAGGCAGCTTGGACAGGCATCGTCGTTCGGTTGAGGAGGGCCAGATGATTGTCCTTAATGAGAACGCCGTCACTCAGCGACCGGCGGTGATTGGTGCCCCCGCCGAGGAGGACCGCCCATTTCTGAAGCGCACGTATACCCGGGATCGTCTTTCTCGTGTCCAGGATGGTCACGGGGTATCCACGGACTGCATCGCAGAACCGACGCGTCAAGGTGGCGATACCGGAGAGGTGTTGGAGAAAGTTTAGTGCAACTCGTTCGGCCTTCAGAATGGATCGCCCATCGCCTTCGATCTGCAGGAGACAATCTCCCTCGTTTGCACGTTCCCCATCTTGGCGGTGCATGGACATGACGAGAGACGCATCCACTGCCTGAAAGGTTTGCATGGCTGCGGCAAGACCTGCGACCACCAGCGACTGTTGGGCGACAATGCGCGCAATCGCTGGTATCGGAGAGGGAAAGAGTGCAGCTGTGGTGACATCAGCGAGAGGAAGATCTTCCTTGAGTGCTAGTCGAATGGCGCGCCCTATGTCGGCAACCGGGGCCCTGACCATCGGTTATGTTCCCAGCATGGCGCGCAATTGTTGCTCACTGTCGGTGAGCATGGCTTGATCTCGGCGCAGGCTTGTCAGGCGATCCTGGTGATCGGTAATGACCTCAGGCGGGGCTTTAGCGGCAAATTCCTGATTGCCCAGTTTCCCCTCCAGCCTCTCGATCTCTTTGGTCTGCTCAGATTGCTGCTTGATGATACGATCCAACGCTTTATTGAGATCGACGTCGCCGGCCACCGCAATGCCGACGGATAAGCCATCCGTCACCAATCGGAGGAGGTTGCTGGTCGGCCAGTGCGTCGTCTGGGCTAGATCGACAGTGCCCCGGCCGAGATGGGCGAGGTAGCCTCGGAGTTGGTCCAGGTGGCCCTGGAGCTGGGGCTCGTCGTGTGCGACGTAGAACGTGATCTGTTGCCCCGGCGGATAGTTCAAGAGCACGCGTGATGTGCGCACCATGCCGATGGTTTGTTCGAGCAGCGTAAAGCGTTGGTCTATCTCTGGTGCGGTCCACGTAGGGTTTGGTATTGGATAGCGCTGAATCACGATGCTCTCACCCTGGTGCGGGAGCGTTTGCCAGATCTCTTCTGTGAGAAACGGCATGAAGGGATGCAGGAGGCGCATCGTGGTCTCTAGCGTCTCGACGAGGGTCTGCCTGGTTCCTGGTCCATCCGGGCTCGCCGCCGCGCTCGAGAGCGGCATCTCGTCGAAGAGCACGATCAACGGAGGCGCACCGTGCACGCTGCCGAACGAGGGCGGCACACCGAACCCTTGGAAGGTCGACAACTACGAGG
>JAENWB010000149.1:0-9091 GCA_016650275.1 Nitrospiraceae bacterium
AATCTCCAGCGCCAGACAAGCCGGCGCCACCGATATCCCGATCTACATCTGTTGGATGGCGGAAGGCGATCTCGAACGGACCTTTCAGGCGGCAAGCGAGACGATCCCCATCTTTCCATTACCGGAACATCCAGCAGTCGCAATCAGCAAAGCCTGCCGGTATGAAGAATGGCGCACACAGCCGCTCGGCATGATCCCAGATTTCGACGATATGGATATCGGTACCGCGCGAGCCATCTGTGCCAAGGCCCTGTCCCAAGAAGGACCGGGTTGGCTCACCGTCGAGGACACCAGAGCCCTCCTCGCCTCCGCGAAGCTCCCTGTGTCGCAGGGCGGCGTCGCAAGAACCGCGGACCAGGCGGCGGCTTTGGCCTGTGACCTGGGATTTCCCGCCGCCGTCAAGCTCGCGTCACGCCAGATCGTGCACAAGACCGAGATGAGCGGAGTGCATCTGAACCTGGCTGATGAGCAAGCCGTGAGGGATTCGTTCGAGTCGATCCGGGCCAGGCTCGCACAGGAAAACAAACTGGATGCGATGGAAGGGGTGCTCGTACAGCCGATGCTTTCAGGCGGCGTGGAAGTCATGATCGGAGTCACGCACGACCCACTCTTCGGCCCGCTCATCGCCTTCGGTCTCGGCGGGATTCACGTCGAGATTCTGGGCGACGTGCGGTTTCGGATCACCCCCCTCACTGACCGCGATGCAGCTCAGATGGTGCGCGAGATCAAGGGCTATCGATTGCTGCAAGGCTACCGAGGCCACCCTGCAGCAGATGTGGAGGCCATCGAAGAGGTGCTGTTGCGTCTCTCTCGTCTCGTCGAAGAAATTCCCGAGATCAGCGAACTCGACCTGAATCCGATCTTCGCCCTGCCGCCAGGACAAGGCTGCAAGATCGTGGATGCCAGAATCCGCGTTGAGAATCTGAAGGGCTAGGCGCTGTTTTGAAAAGAGTCTTGCTCAGGCTCATCAATCTTCCCGCTTAAGTCATCACCTAGGTAGTGGTCGGAACATCTCCCTCCGCCAAATCAAGCCGTACTCGTTCATATTTCTTGCGCAATATGTTCACAAAATTTGCGCCTTGAGCAACGTTTCTTAGATCATTCTCGTCTACCACTACTATGACCATACCCCTGTCCTGAAATACTTTTAGTTGCTCCCTTTCAGCATAACGACTATCCCCGGCTCCAGAGACACCGTTTCTAGAAAAGAGTACTCCGAATTTAGATTTTACCGAGTCCAGCACCCGGCAAAATTTTGCCATTGCCGAGAAATCGGCTGGCTTGCTCCAATCTTTGCATTCACACACAAAGTACCTGCCAAACTCAGAACGAAAGTCCACGTCGAACCCTTCCATTGAGCACACAACATCGTAATCCGTCGACATACTTTTTCTCCGTCTTAAAGTACGGCAACCCGGCATGCACAACATTATGTATTCAGCCAGCCGTTCTAATGCTGCACCGTCGGAACTCCCAAGCTTGCTCAACAGCCTCTCCATGTAAAAAGTATTGGCCACGTAAACATTTGCTTCTACGGGGCTTGGGAGCTCTGTAACCCAGTCTTGATCTATATTTTGAAGAATCCATTCCGGGAACTTCCCTTCCTCAGGGTTTTCCGTCGCCAGTCGATAACACTCCTCTGCGTACTTCTTGAGCGCTGCATCAGCCATCCCGAGACGCCACACAAGTCGAAAATACACGCCTGTAGATTCTGGCGAGACAGTACCTCTCTCCCTGATAGCATCCTCACATAGCGCAAGCATCAGGTATCGCTTACGGAGAGCAGCATAGTTACTCAAGGCGTAGCATTCACCCGCCCAAAGGAGCGGCATTCCTTTGTGCACTCTTTGACCCAATTTCTCCTGTCCCTCGAGCATATGTCGATAAAGCGTGAGAAAGATGCTCAGCGCTTCAAAGTTTCGTGGTTTGTCCTGATTGAAATAGTACAAACCGATCAATTCCCAAGCTCGCTGTTCAGTAGATAGGTGAACGATTTGGTCAGGTTTGAAAAGCTGCGGCAGCTTCTGGCAGAGAATTGCGGCTCCTTCGCGAGCGTTTAGATGCTGTTGTAGCTCGCGTGGAACCTTTTGCTCAATTTCCGCAAGTAGCGTGTTGACTTCGCTATGGGCTGGCATATGCAATATTAAGCTTTACACTCTCGAGTGGTTGACCGGGTTTCCTGATCGAAGGCAAGTCTACGCGAAAATCCGATACTTGTTCAAATCCTCTGGTTGGATAGCGGCCAGGATGAGTCCCTAGCTGCGCACGTCCGACTTATTCTCTGACCAGCATTTCCGCTACCTCTCTTTGGGGGAGTGGCCAGACTGTCCTTCACTGCACGCATCGGACGAGCACAGTTTCATCGTGCGCGTTCTGCGAGCAAGAAGGATGGTCTGGCTGCTCCCCTACCACCCTTCTGAGGGCGCGCGTTCCGCGAGCAGGAGAACGACCAGGCTGCCCTCACCTCACGCGGCGAACTCTACACGCACTGTCCGTCCAATCCGCGCTTCAAGGGTGATGAGCATTTCCAGGCTGAACTTGTCCCATTTTCCGCGCACGAGGTCGGACACACGGGATTGCGCGATGCCGAGGCGCTTGGCCGCCTGCGCTTGGGTGAGCTTCTGCTTCTCGATGTAGAGGCGAAGATCGCTCATGAGATTTGAGCGCATTTGGAGCACGGCGGCTTCGGCCGGGTCAAAGCCAAGATCCGCAAAGACATTGCCGCTGGATTTGGTCGTTTTCTTCTTCATCTCCGGTCTCCGATCTGTCGGTAGCGTGTACGAGCCAACTCGATGTCTTCTCTTGTGATCTTCTGCGTTTTCTTCTGGAACACATGAAGCACATAGACGGACTCGGCGAACTTGGCCACATAGAGCACGCGCATTCGCCCAACACGTGTATTCGAATCTCCCGGACGCCGGCGCCCACCTCTTTCATGGGCTTCCAATCAGATGGCGCCAGGCCACGCTGAACAAAGCCCAACTCGAAACCAGCCGCACGCCGGGCTTCTGCCGGGAACTCTTTGAGGTCGTCAAGACTGGAACCGACGAACTCCAGAGGTTTCATGTTAGAGACTATATAAGATGTGTGATTGGGATATCAATAAACTTAGATAAGTCTAAATGCTTTTACCCGCTACGCTCTCATGGTTTCTTTGGGGAGCCTTCACGCCGGAGGAGCGCGAGGTAGGCCAGCGTGTCAGTGAGTTCTTGATTGGTCATCCTGGTGTCCGGAAACATCCCCGTGCCTTGGTGTCCTTCCCTGATTGCACGCGCGCGCTGCTTGTCAGTCTTCAAGTGCAGCACCTTCGGATTTCTCAGATCGACTGGTTGAGGATTGAGTTGAGCGATGAGCGCGGCGGTGTCGGCTGCGAGTTGCGGTCGTTGGTCCTTGTACCCATCAATGCCATGGCAGTAGTAGCACACGCCCTTCCCGTTGAAGACTGCTCTGCCACGCTCGGCATCCTCTGCCGCCTTTGTGCTCTTGGGTGACGGCGGAGAACCGGCCCAGACATTCATGTCCGACATCTGTGTGAACCGGCTCACCAGCAAGCCCACTAGCAGAATGCTGAAAAAGTTTAGCCAGCCTGTCTTGTTCATTTGGTCTATCTGGTCTGTTTGGTTCGTCTGGTCTGTCTGGGCTTTCTCGTTTAATCGGTTTGTTTGGTTTGTCTTGTTTATTTGGTTGCACCGGACTAACCGGATAAACCAAATGTACCAGAAAGACCAGATAAACAAAACAGACCAGATCAACCAGCTAATCAGTGCTGCCCGCAACAGAGCTTGTAGCGCTCCTCCGGAATACTCTTCATATTTTGAAAGACGGTTTCGCGTTCTTCCGCACTGGTCACCTGATCGATGGCGGGATAGAGCGCCCGCTCTTCTTTCCTATTATGGGAACCGAGCAGGTCCAACAGCGCCTGTTCTTCCTGGTCGCTGTCGGGATTCTGCTCCGCCACTTTGCCATGAATGGCTTCAAGATGCTGCCCGATCTGGCGATGCTCCGCCCGCATCACGAAGGTCGGCCCGTCTTCAGACATGCCGGTTTTGTCCTCCCACAGAGGAAAGAGCAGATCCTCTTCCCACACGATATGGCGCTGCAAGCCGACCTTGAATTCTTTAAATGCTTCCTTGGCCTTGGCAAAATCTGACCGTTTCAACTGTTGAAAGGTCTTGAACAATTCGTCCAATCGGTCATGGTCCTGCTCAAAGAATGCACTGATGGTTTTCTGCTCACTCATTGTCTCCCCCTTACACATTCCAACAGGATATTTAAAATGACTGTCCTCTGGGTCCGTTGTTCGTCTCTTGTCTCTCGTGAATCAATTCAGGAATTTGTTGATCTGACGATCTGCTGAATGTCCGACCGATCATCAGATCAACAGATCACCAGATGTCTTCCGCTTCACGTTTCACGACTGTTCCCTGACTTTGTACTCCAGATGACAGGCCACGCAGGCCTTCAGCACGTTATTAAACTGCGGCAAGATCTGCTTCAGATCTTTCGTGGGGATGATGCGCGCCAACTCTTCTGCCGCCGCGTGATGCGCCATGGCCAAGTCATGATAGGCGAGTGGAAAATTTTCGGGCTGCTGCTGCGCCATCGCCTGCCGATGCATGAAGAATCCCAGGTGGGATTCGGTGAGACCTGTTGCCAACTCGTAGTCCTCCTCGACCAGCGCATTCACGATCATCTGAATGGTTTCCAGGTGCTGCAACATCACCGCGCGATGTTCTTTCCCGGCCGGTGACGGCAATGGAATGGGGTGCCTGGTATCGGAGGTCAGATAGGGATTGGACCGCTGCTCTCCATGGCGGTGCCCGACTTCAGCGCAACCAGCTGATAACGCAACACAAAGGACTCCCAGAGTGACCCTTCCAAGGAGGATCTGTCTCCCTCTATATAATGGTGACATGTGAGTGGCTCACCTGTGAAGGTTTGGTTGGGTCAGCCTATGGATACGCTCATATTTCCGAGCGTGATCCAGGCACGATAACGACCACGTCATACATCTCAATGGTGATGATGCTGAAGGTCATGATCATGACCTTCAGCCAATTTCTTTCCCGCCCCGACAGACTTTGGCTTCAGCGGAGTAAACCGAGCCCCATACGCCTCCTGTTCCGGTAACTTGACGAATACCACAAGCACTGTCTCCGGATTGATCCGAAACTCGCCGCTACCCGTAAACATATTCTGTTGTGACGGCTCCAGCTTGACGGTGATTTTGCTCCCGGCCTTAGCCTGTTGAATGTTCGCCTTACCCTCTCCGCCATCGGTCTTAATCTCTTGACCTGCATGATCGGTCACATGCACTACCAGCTCTCCATCCTTGGCAACAAGCTCCAGATGATAGGGGCCTGCCGCACGAACTTGCCCGCCATGCGGCGACTGCATCGCATCCAAAGATTCATCGGTATGTGCCCAAACAGGCTGCAATAAAATCAGGGAAGCAGCAAGCACAGCAGCAATAATCGATGGCTTCATTTTTTCTCCTCAACGTACGAATCGGAATAGCAGGGAACTTTCAATGTCATCTTTGCCCGGATCATTCATGAATAGTCCAGGTTAAACCTCTCTTGCAGAAATCCAGCATTTCTCTCCCTCAGGACGCAGTTCCCGTTTTTTTCGCTTCTTGCCAATCGACATCGACCCGCCCTTGGATATGCCGGATAACTTCGTCCTGCCTGGTTGGGTCGAACAGGTGCCGGAACCGGCCCTGCAACTTGAGGTACGATTCAAGCGGCTTACGTGTGAGAATGTGGGTGGATATGACTGCTCTGAGCCCCTCCCCCCTCGGCCATGGAAACGGACAGCTCGCATCGATTATTTCCTCAGCGCCGCCTGCTTCTCCCCCGTCTGTGCGCAAGCCAAACACAGAGCCGCCGCGGGAAGTGCCTCCAGTCTGGACTGGGGGAGGGCCTTTCCACATTGCTCGCATCGGCCGTATTGACCTGTCCCCAGCTTGACGAGCGCCCGGTCGATCTCCTCGATCTCGGCCTTTGCCCGCCCATCCAGACGATCGAGCAGGCGAACCATGCTCTCCTCCTGCCCCCGCTCCTCAACCTCGCTTTCGACGTCGGTCTCAAGCCAGAGCAGCTCGTCTTCTGTCTGGGCAACCTGACGAAACAGGTTACGCCGTTGGGTTAACAGCTTCTTCCGAATATCGTCGACCGGTAGCATCGCCTAACCCTCCCTGACGACGGCCACGTCAGCTACAACACTTATCCATTTTTTCGTTCATGGTCTCCCGTCCGACCTTGACCGCCGCCTCGACATCCGCCGCTTTCTCTGCAATGAAATGTTTGCCACGCTCGATGGTCTCATCAAGGGCGGCTCGCGCCTCCTTCGCCCTTTCCAAGACTTCTTCCTCGGCTTTCCTGGCATACCCCTTCAAATCCCGGCGCGTCTCTTCCCCCGACTTCGGAGCGAGAAGAAGACCTGCCACCACTCCAGCCACGGCCCCCCCTAAGAATGCGAGAGCCACGGCTGGTGACGAACATTTCGAATCTTGATTGTCCATAACGATTCCTCCTTGGATAAAGATAGTTCTTTTAGATTGAAAAGCGAAGACCGTGCCAGAATAGCAGAACCAGGGAATCATTGATTGCTGTGATTTTGCGAGACCTTAAGGAATCGTGTGAAGAAGAGAGACCTGTCCTTGGGGCATTCCAGGTCTGGCTTGGAAAAGCCGCTGTCGCAAAAAGCAACAACCCGCCAGGCGCGTGACGATTGTTATTGATTTGAATCGGATTGAGGGCAGCCTTTACCTTCGCAACCGTCCATCCCACCTCTCGGTCCGCCGTGTTCCATACCGTCCATGCCGCCATCTCGTCCCATGCCGCCCATTCCGCCGCCTGGTCCCATCATGGGACCCATGCCTTCTCCACGTCCCATCATGCCCGGTCCATGCGCGCCGGCGAAGCCGCGCTCATACTGGATGATGCTCCAAATTTCTTCGTCCGTCAGTTGCCCGCCAAACCCAACCATGCTGGTACCGACAGATCCGTTCTTGATCACCCAGAAGATTTCACCTTCCGTACGATGGCGCCAGAATCCATGGTGCTGGAAATTGCGTGGCGATGGATTCAGC
This sequence comes from Nitrospiraceae bacterium, assembly GCA_016650275.1. Taxonomy (GTDB): domain Bacteria; phylum Nitrospirota; class Nitrospiria; order Nitrospirales; family Nitrospiraceae; genus Palsa-1315. Next base: position 7,094 of record JAENWB010000149.1, read on the forward strand.
TGGGCGGCCAGTGGTCCATTGCCGCCCCCGTCTTGCCCATGACAGTTGAAGCAGGTGCCCTTGCCGTTATAGAGCCCTTTGCCCTGCTCGACGATCTCCGGTGAACTCGGCAAGGGGCTCGTCAGTGCGCGCGCTTCGGCCAACTTGTCAGCCGGCACCAGCGGCAGCATCATGTGTCGCTCCGCGGCCCCGGCGGGGATGGCAAGAGAAGCCACTACGACCAGCAACGGGAACATACTCAGCTTCATCACCTTCCTCCTTTAACAGGATGCCGAAAAAGTCGTTCTTCTCACCCACCCACTCAACCCCAGCGCGCCAAGACGCGCCTTTCCCCACACTTCGTTCTCGCATTGTTCAGTCCCTCAACGAGGACCCGGCCGTCCGCCTCACCACTCGGCGGCGCGCACAGACGTGGTGCTCCTTATTCGTCGCACCGTGCGCCCCAGAGTGTACGACTCGACCCTTCACTCGCTGCGGCCTTGCTGGACGAACTTTTTGGGCCTCCTGTAAGTTATTGTCCCTTGTCCCAGAAGTGTAGGCCATAAAAATTCTCCCGTGTCCAAATAGTTTTTCCACAACCTGTTGATCGGCTGTTGCAGAAAGTCGTACCAACGACACATATTGTGTCGAGCGCCGGACGTGCGAGAAGGACGACGTCAGGCCTGCTTGCACAAACACGGATTACTGGTCAATCTTGGATTCGATATCGACTCCAAGGCCGATCCAAGCCCGCAGCAGATCGTGTCGCGTGATCGAATAGGCCACCTTGCCGTTTTTCTCGATCGGCAGGTTGAGAAGCCGCTTATCCTCCATGAGCTTCACAGCCTCATCGATACTCGTATCATCTGTCACGGCGATGCGGTCTTTCGCCATAATGTCCTCTGCGGTCAGCCGGTTCAGATCCTTCCCCGCTTCCAGTGCCCGAAGGATGTCGAACTCGCTGATGAATCCGGCGAATCGCCCCTCTCCGTCGACCACGGGCGCTCCCGGCGTATGCGTCGTAAGCAACTCAACGGCGATCCCCATCGCATTCTGTTTTCGAGTAAACACAAGATCGTTCGTGGCATGCACTTGCCCAATCGTCTTGAACCCCCCGGCAGGAACTCCCGGTCTGGCTAACGTTGTCATGGCAGTCTCCTCTTGGTGTGATGATAGTCATTGTGAACGGCGACCCTGCACCGGCCCGCTTCGCTCCGCATCCACTTATGTTCCCCCTCTGCTACGATGCAAAACATGCGTCATGCGCCAAGCTTTTCTTAGAAATCCCGCACATTCTTCGTTTCACTCGTCCCTATTGGTGTGAGTCACTTGCGTGCGATTGGATTCAAGGATTTCAGGCCACCTCTCACATACGCACGCAATAGAGGCAGCACTCAACTTCAGGATGGTGCAAGACATCTCATCTGCCGGGCTGATGCCTTAATGTTGGTGCTCAGCCGCCCCCTCTTTCTCAGCTCCTTCATCTTTCCCATGCCCCCCGCCTTTCATTCCACTCATTCCACCGGTATGCTGGCCCTCTCCCCCCTTCATCTTTTCCATCATTTTTTCACACTGTGCGTGTTCTTTCTCGCGCTGTTCGGGAGTCAAGATCGCCATCGCGTCGCGCCTCGACTTGATCGCCGTGAACAGAATGCCGCCTTCCGCCTTCTTGAGTTGGTCCACTTTAGCCTGAATCGCTGCTGAGTCAGCCTGCTCATCCTCGACTAACGTATGCAACTCGAGTGTTGCCACTTTGATGTCGGCCTCCGCTCTGGCTTGCGCGCGACTCAGGTCAAGCTGCATGGTTTTCAGCTTACTGATCTGCTCCGATGTGAGGCCGATCTCCTTCCCCTGTTTGAGGAGCTGCTTCAGGTCATGGCTACTGTGTTCGTCCTCCTTGCTCTGATCGTGGCCTTTGCACATTTTGCACATGTGGCCACCCATCATTCCTCCATGCTCTCCATCCGCTCGAACAGTTTGGACGTTAGCGCTGAGCAGGACTACTGATCCCCATACGAG
>JAENWB010000150.1:0-4015 GCA_016650275.1 Nitrospiraceae bacterium
CGCGGGACGGCTCCCACTCTCCACCAACTGCACCGCCTCACGTTTAAACTCAGGGGTAAACTGCTTGCGTGCACTCATGGGACACCTCCTCGGGACATGCTGTCCCCGTTTAAAGGTGTCTGTCAAATCCGGGCCACCTCATTGCTTGACCTTGCACCGCGCGGTTTGATGGTTTCAGAATGCAGTTCTCGACTCGTCCGCGCGCGTGGGATTGCGTGGTTGCTCCTGCCTCGTTAGAATCCTTCCAGGTTGATCGTTTCTTTGAGGTTCCCTATGACGTCTGTCCTGCGTCCCTTCCGCCGAGTTCTCCCGCATTGCTCTGTCACGGACAACGCGGGCCCTTCCCAGGGCCCAGGCACCGTGTGGAATCTCGCTCGTTCAGGCTGGCGTCTCTCAGAAAACCTGCCGATGCAACCAGGGGAAAGGCTCTCATTGACCGGCGCGCTGCCGACTGAACAGCGGATCGAAGTGCCCGAAGCCGTGGTGCAGTGGTCGAGGGGCCAGGAATTTGCGGGTGAGGATGTGGCGATCGAGCCGCACCGCTACGCTCCTGTACAGCATGAGGTGAAGTGACTGATACAGAAATCAATGGAGATTGTCCTGTGAATGACGGTCGGCTCATAGCACCCCGATTCCTGGTTGCCCTGGTGCTGTCGATCGTCTGTTTCGCCGCGCCTGTGTGGGCGGACTTCAAAGCAGGCGAGGAGGCCTATCGCCGCGGCGACTACGCAACCGCCCTGCATGAGTGGCAACCTCAGGCCGAGCGGGGACATGCCGACGCGCAGTACCATCTCGGCCTGCTCTATGCCAACGGTCAGGGAGTTCCAAAGGACGATGTTCAAGCGTGGCAGTGGTACGAGAAAGCCGCCGTCCAAGGGCACGCAGAGGCCCAGGCCAACCTGGGGATTTTGTATGATTATGGACGGGGTGTTCAACAGGATTTCAAGGTGGCGGTGTACTGGTTACGCCTGTCCGCAAAGCAAGGAAATGATTCAGCGCAAAGAAGGCTTGGCTTCATGTATGAACGTGGTGCCGGCGTGCAGCAGGACTATGTCCAGGCTTATATGTGGTACAACCTGGGGACAGCGAACGGAGCAAAGACTGGGGCCTTGCGGCGGGACGCGCTCGCCAAACGGATGACTCCTGAGCAGATCGCCGAGGCGCAACAGCTGGTGCGGGAGTGGAAGCCGATACAGAAATGAGCGACGATGACGTACCGAGGGGTTCACGTGAAACGGTTGCTCCTCAGTACACTCCTGTTTCTGAGTACGGTTCCGGCCCATGCTGAGTGGGTGTCGGTTGAGAAGGACTATCTGTTACCAGGGCTACGGACTGTGTACGTCGATCCGGACACCATTCGAAGAGAAGAAAATCTGGTGACGCTGTGGCAATTAATTGACTTTACGTGGATGCAAGGGAACCCGAGAGGAACCCCGCGATTTCTGTCTACGAAGACCCACAAGCAATTCGACTGCGCGGAAAAACGCCTTCGGTTGCTTGGGTTCACAGAGTTTTCACGCCCCATGGGAACCGGGATACGGAATGATGGATTGGTAGACAAAGGCAACTGGATACCAGTTGAACCAGAAAGTATTAATCACGCACTGTGGGAACTGGCCTGCGTCAAGGAGTGATCGAACAGTCGCACGCAACCTTCGACGTAGACAAGATGACACAATGAGCGACCAGCGCTTCCCACGCGACTGCATGTCCCTCGAAGAGGCATCCGTACGAACGGAACGATGAGTTGGTGCAGAAGAAGATTCTACTGAGAGGACCTATGAGCAGATCAAGTATAGGATTATGCCGAAGCAGAAGTGAGCGGCGTCACCTGTCGTCGCGAGAATAGAGATAGGAATCACACAACCAAGGAGGGATCTATGAAAGCCCCACGATCGATGTACATCTTCGCGATAGCCACGTTCCTGCTCGGATTTGGCTTGGGAGGAGTTTCATCGCATGTCGCCTCAGCTCAAGGACTCTTCGGGTTAAAAACTTCAATTAGCGAGATCGGGAGCGCCCTGGTCGAGATGCAGAAAAACGTGGACGATCTCCAAAAAAATATGGGCACGATCAAACAAGCCAAAGATCAGTTGTCTTCCCTGTCACCGGAGGGTGGAGATGGCATCACAAACAAGGGTGAATCCTTAAAACAGCTCCTCCCAGGATTTGGCCAATAGCAGTCATTCCGGCTTGTCTATCGTTCAAGAGGTTTGCAAGGGCAAAAACCGATTGTAGCGAAACCACAGTTTCCGTCCTCTATGAATTCTGCCAGTTCTATGTTTTCATCGTTCCGAAGACGCCTAGCGGCGTATAGAGGGCATGCCGCCAACTACTTGGGCCAAAGGAATAAAACGTGTATGCCCAGATGGCCACATCGGTCAGACTGCCCCATTCAGCCTTTCCCTGCCACACTTGATACAGCACTAACATAATGCCTATGAGGGCAATGAAGCGAAGTAGGTGCCGGCCTGCCGACAGCCGAAGAAGGGATAGCCCCGTGGCTCCTAAGAGACCGCCGGCGAACAAATCTGAGGCCAAGAGGCTACCCTCGGCAGCCTCTTTTGACAAAAAATGCCAGGCCCCCATCCACAGGAGGAGACCATGAAAGCCCCACCACGTGAGCGTCCCAAGAAGCATATCCCTCTTTGTGGTCTCCATCGAACGCCCTCATATAGTCTGGTTATTGACGACAGTCTTTCCGCCCGATGCGATTCTTGCACGTATGTCGGCGATCGACAGCCATGGCATGTTGCTCGGTGCGTCGGCACCACCGCACGAGAGCAGGATCACAGGGTCGATCCGCTGGCTAGCCGCCCGTGCGGGTACCACTGATCGATTACAGGCCCGCCCTGCGATTTGGCCCGCGCAATATAGCAGAAATCGATAGTAAAAAGCGGCAAGTAGTGTGAATGCCATCATGTGGAAACCGACTACTTGCGATGGGGATAAGTGACGCATTCTTATGTGTGCGAGAACGATATAATCATCCGCCGTTCCATGCTGCTGCTTGGTTGGCGGAAGAAAAAGTGGCGGGAGTCTCTGCTGGAGCGACTCGCCAGCGCACAGGGCATAATGGTGTTGACCATGCCTCGGTAGAACTCCTCTCAGTTGACCTGCTCTCCCTGCGGGAGGGATTTCCGCTGTCCCACACGAGTGGACCATCGAAGATCTCGCGTGCCATTATAGTTTTTCCGTATCTTGCTTGGGAGGGCTCTGCTTGCAGAATGAAATTCCTGTTCTGATCCTTCCCGGTCTTGGCAACTCTGGACCGCAACATTGGCAAACGTTGTGGGAACTGCGCCATCCCGAGTGGCAGCGCGTGAATTTTGGCAATTGGGACAGTCCGGTTTGCGACGACTGGGTTCGCGCGCTGGATATTGCCGTGCAGGCCTGTCCTTCTCCGCCCGTGCTGGTGGCTCATAGCCTTGCCTGTCTCCTGGTAGCGCATTGGGCACATCGCTCGGCACTCGCTGCGAAGGGCGCGTTTCTTGTGGCGTTGCCCGATCCGCAGAGAGCAGGTTTCCCTGCTGCGGCGCGTGGATTTGCACCGGTGCCGATGGTGCCGTTCACGTTTCGGAGTCTCATGGTCGGGAGCGCGAATGATCCGTTTGGATCGCTGGCCCATGCCAAAGATTGTGCGATGGCTTGGGGGAGCACCGTTGTCGATATCGGCCCGGCGGGGCACATCAATACCGACAGTGGGTATGGTGAATGGAACGAGGGCTATGCGTTACTGCAACAATTCATCGCCTAGTAGGGTTCTGAAACAATCCGCCAACTTCTAAAGCTCGCGACTGGCACGTCTAGCGCGACAGGCGCGATCAGAAGTTCGTGGTTCGAAGTTCCAGGAACCTCGAACTTCGGACCTCGAACTATCCTTCGTCTCGCTCATCCCGCCAGTCTCGCGCCGCGACCCTTCGGGGAGCCTCATTGGTTGGAGCTTTCCGACGAACTGACAAAGGCTCTGCGGTAGCCGGTCACCTTCTCTAAATAGTGGCGGGTCTCTTCGTAG
>JAENWB010000151.1:0-7754 GCA_016650275.1 Nitrospiraceae bacterium
CCTTGAGCTGTGGCAGCACCAAGTGCAGTGCCTTTGCCGCGCCGGTGCTGGTCGGGATCATCGACATGCCTGCGGCGCGCCCGCGCCGCAAGTCTTTGTGGAGGAGGTCGAGCAACTGCTGGTCGTTGGTGTAGGAATGGATGGTGGTCATGAGGCCGTGCTTGATGCCGAAATTATCCAACAGCACTTTCGCCACGGGAGCCAGACAATTGGTTGTGCAGGAGGCGTTGGAGATAATGTGGTGTGTTTTCGGGTCGTAGGTTGCGTCGTTGACACCCAGGACGATGGTGACATCCGGGTCCTTCGCCGGCGCGGAAATAATGACGTGCTTGGCTCCGGCAGAGAGGTGCTTCCCTGCGCCTTCGCGGTCGGTAAAGCGCCCGGTCGATTCGACGACGATGTCCACTCCCAGGTCCTTCCAGGGAAGTTCTTTTGGGTCCTTTATCGCGAGCACTTTAATGGGCTTGCCGTCGATGAGGATCTGGTCGCCTTTGGCTTCGACGCTTCCCTGTAACGTCCCGTGTACCGAGTCGTATTTCAAGAGGTAGGCGAGCGTCTTCGCATCTGTGAGGTCGTTAATTGCGACAAAGTGGAGGTCGGGATCACCGAGTGATGCCCGCAGGACGTTCCGTCCGATCCGTCCAAATCCGTTAATACCGATCCGAATAGCCATGACGAGTAGCTCCTCAGGATAAAAAATGGGCCGGTTGAATCTGCTGGCTTCAACGAGGCCGATAGTATCGGCGCCCCTGGGCCTTGTCAAGCCATACCAAGGTGGTAATTCCGCGCTGGATCACAGAAGTTTCACTGCCACCTGAACCGGATGCTGACAGAATTGGTGCGAGGTTCGCAGACCTGTGCCTTGCGTCTCTGTTGCTGGGTTCGTTAGAGTTCGACAATTTCAGCGCGAGACGGTTTCCCTTGAGGTATCGGTGAATTTCTTCGAACAGACCACGCAGGTGTTGGAGTGGCCCAGACTGCTCGAGGCCCTTGCCGGGCATGCCAGATCCACAATGGGAGCGACGCGTTGTCGTACCCTCGAATTGGCAACCAGCCTCCACGATTCGCAACGGCGCCAGCAGGAAACGACGGAGATGGGGCAGCTACAAGAATCCGGCGAAGCCCTGCCGCCTTTGGCATTTCCGGATATTCGGGACCCGCTGGTCCGGGCGAAGAAAGGAGCGGCGTTGGAGGTCCACGAACTCCGAGATTGCGCGCTGGTGCTGGAGTTGCTGGAGGAGAGCGGCCGTTTTGTGGGACGGCATCAGCACGACGCTCCTGCGCTGGCATCCGCCGCACACCCACTGAAATCGTTTGGGGAGCTGCGACCCGTGAAAACCTCGCTGGATGTAGCGATCCACCCCGACGGCTCGATCAAGGAGTCGGCGACGCCGGAGTTGCGGCGTTTGACCCATCAGGCTCAGGCTCTCAAACAGCAGATGCGGCATCAGGTAGATCAGATTCTGCACTCGCGCCGATATGAGGAGGTCTTACAAGAACAGTATTTTGCCCAGCGAGAAGGCCGGTATGTCATTCCAATAAAAGCCGACATGCGGGGACGGGTTCCGGGGATCGTGCATGATGTGTCGGCCAGCGGGGCCACGGTGTTTATTGAGCCGCGCGAGCTTGTCGAACTCAACAATTCGATCAAAGTGGCGGATCTTGAGATCGAACGGGAAGTGCGCCGCATTCTCCGTGAATTATCTGCTCTGGTGGCCGCACAATCCGAAGTCGTGCTGGCGGGGATTGATGCGCTGGCCGTTCTTGACGGTATCTCGGCACGGGCATTGTTTGGCCGCCAACTGAAGGCGCATCCTGTCTGGCTCAACGCAAAAGGGCGTGTACGGCTCCTGCGTGCCAGGCATCCCTTGCTCGTGTTGTCGAAAGAGCAGGTGGTTGCCAATGATATTTTTTTGGAGGAATCCATCCACGTGCTTGTCATTTCCGGTCCCAATACAGGCGGGAAGACCGTGACCCTCAAGATAGTCGGACTCTTTGCCTTAATGGTCCGGGCCGGATTGCACCTGCCCTGTGACGCGGAATCCGAGATGGCGATCTTTCCCGACGTCTATGCCGATATCGGCGACGCCCAAGACCTGGCCCGCGATCTGTCCAGCTTTTCGGCGCACATGACTCAGATGATCCAGTTGCTCGATGAAACGGACCGTCAGCGCAGAGGCAACGAAAATGCCGTATCGCGGCAATGGTTGGTCCTCCTCGATGAACCGGTGACATCGACTGATCCGACGGAAGGAGCGGCCCTGGCCGAAGCGTTGCTCTGTCGGCTGGCCACGCTGGGGATGAAAGTCGTCGCCACCACGCACTACGGGTCGCTGAAGGCCTTGGCCCATACGATGCCCGGCTTCGCGAACGCCAGCGTCGAATTTGACGTGGCGACGCTTTCGCCGACCTATCGGCTCTTCATGGGAGTGCCCGGTGGCTCGTCCGCGCTTGAGATTGCCGGTCGGTTAGGGATGGACCGGACTTTGCTGGATGAAGCACGGCAGAAGCTGCATAAAGACGAACGTGTCATGGAAACAATGCTCCACGATCTGCAAGTCACACAGCGGAGGCTAACTGACGATCTGGCCCGGGCTGTCGAGGCCCGACGGGAAGCGGAACAAGCTGAACAACTAGCGAAGGCACAGCTGGCCCGCCTGGAAGAGAATGAACAGGAAGCGCAGAAGGGCCTCAAGCGAAAACTCAGTGAGCATTTCAGTCGCGCAAGGGCAGAAGTGCAAGCCACGGTGGATACCGTCAAGGGCGAGCAGAAGTTGATCAAAGCCAAGGCAGCGAAGCAACGATTGTTCGAGCTTGAGGCGCAGACGAGAGCCGAATTGGCCCAGGCCGGCACGCCGATTCCGCTTGCGCAGTTGGGGGTGGGGGATCAGGTCGAGATTAGCGGGCTCGGCATGACCGGCACACTACTAGAAATGCCACAAGGGAGGAAACGCGTGAGGGTGAAGGTGGGGGAGGGGGAAGTGCTGGCCACAGTGGCGGATCTCGTTGGCCTCGCACGAGGGAGCACATCACCGTCGCCGCCGGCGCCATCATCATCGAGCCACCGCCGGTTCCCGTCAGGCGGAGGGCTGGGTCTCGATGAACAGACGGTCGTGGATGTTCGAGGGAAGGCGGCGGACGAAGCGTTGGATGACGTGGTTGCGGCGCTGGATCGCGCGACGTTGTCCGGCGCGCCGTTTCTGCGCATCATCCATGGCCATGGCACAGGGAAACTTAAAACATCGTTGCGAGACTATTTGAAAGACTCGCCCTATGTGGCAGAGTTCCGTGCGGGAGATCGAGCAGAAGGCGGAGATGGCGTCACGATCGCCACGTTACGGTAAGAAGTTAGATCGGGAGTGTCCGGATCGTCCTGCTTGCTCGCAGAGGCCCCACGGTGAAAGGATGGGATGGGCACCCATGTTGGTCCTGTGCTCCCGGAACGCGCGCCCTGGGAAGGGCCTCGTTCGACGGCCGCAGTGGGACCAACATGGGCGTTCTTCCCAGAGAAGAAAGCAAGCGAGCTTGGAAGGACCAATTAGATGGATGGTGGTCGCTCGATGCGTGCAGTGAACGACAACCTGGCCACTCCCTTAAGGCTGGTGGAACAACTCGACATGAGCACCGTATGCCTGGAGGCATTTCAATCTTTGACGGCTTCCACAATAGAGTGGTGTTGCAAGCATATACGCACTGGCCGCTGAGCCCCTGCGAGCACGTCAATACACACGCCTGACGCCAAATCATCTCGCAGTTAAGGGTGCGAGGTACAACCGATGAACGCGTTGCTACTCATTGTCTTTAGGGTGATGATTTTCCTTTCGGTAGCCCTGTTAATGATCGGTATCTTTAAGCCGGAGTGGTTTCGCATCCGGCAAAAACAGCCCAGCCGCGCAACTATCATTGCCGTAGCAATAGGCCTATTGGTGATTGGTTTTATTGGCGCAGGCGCGATGCAATATGCTGGAAAGAATAATGCTGAAGCCGATCATTTCGGGAAAATGCTTGGTGAGGTTGTGTATGCAGTTGACAGTCGCATGCTACGCTGTGACTCAGGAACGAAACCCGGCACTGCAGGCGCCAGCAATGACGAGAAGACCGCGGCTGGAATCCGCTATATGGTGAAAACGCCAGCCAACTACAATTCACACATTGCCCATCCGTTACTCATGGTCTACGCGCCAGGGGGAAGAAATCGATATGAGTCGGAGGAATATATGTATCTCACGCAAGAGGCAACTTCGGCAGGTTTTATTGTGGCGTATGCCGATCATCGCAAGATGACTCCTGAAACGATTGAAGCGCTTGCCGACATACCGGGAGAGATTGAAAAGAAATGGTGTATCGACAAGAAACGGATTTTTCTAACAGGGCATTCTGATGGCGGGACTACTGCCATGGGTATCGCGTTCATGAATGGCACCAAACATATTCCAGCAGCGATTGCACCCAGTGCGGCGGGCATCAGGGGTGAGGACTTGAAAGAATATAGTTGTCCTAACCCGCTTCCCGTTATGGTCATGCACAGCAGTCAGGACACCCTTTTCCCGGGTTATGGTAAAGAGGCAATACAATGGTGGGCTGCCTGCAATGGGTGCGAGACTTTAAGCCCTATAAAAGAGGCAGACGGTTGCGTCACGTACAAGGGTTGTAAGAACAATGTTGCAACGCGCTATTGCGAAGGCACAGGGCCACACCCCGAATGGCCTGGGAACAATAAGGCGATCATTGATTTCTTTAGAAGTTCTCAAGATGTCCGTTGAAATCTTCTGAGCCGCTCCAGTCAGTCGCTACTCATACCTGACCTCAAATTCTCTCGTATCGGCCGGGCGCACTCCCGTCAGTTGCTGTCCAAGGCCGCTTTGGCAACAATCTATGTTGGACACAAGTAAGCCTGCCCCGTTTTCGTTACTCGGAAACGCACCTTGCAGATGGGGCGCTCAGCGGTATATTGTTGAACAGAATTCAATGAAGAAATTATCTAACAGGAGCAGGGAATGGCTGCGAACATGCATCCGGAGATTCCCAACCCAAGCTGCTTTGGCATTTGGCAGTATCATATTGGCGACGGCGTTTCCATCTCACGCGGTAGCAGTAGAGTCGATTCCAGACTTTTTCCCACTTCGTCCATTTAGTTTTGACGTTTCGTTTAATCAGCGAACATTTGCGCCACAGACCAGAGTCATTGCTGCCCAGGCTGGACTCACGGCCTTTCGCTACGGCAACCTTGAGGTGAGAACAGTCTATCAATACTATAGTCAGCATACCCCTACATTTACTACAGACCAAAATTCTTTGTATCTGAATCCCCGCTGGAATAATTTTATAGATATCTTGGATTTTCCAAAAGACAACCCGATAAATCGGATGATTCGACATGTTCTCTTTGGACCGCTAGAAGACCGGACGGTGCCATATCTTGGAGCACTCGTTGGAGGAACGATCCCGGGCCGAGATGCTAATTCCCCAGGCTATCTCTATGGAGGCCAGGTGGGAGTGCGATTCCCTGTGGCTCGAGGATTTTCGGTCGACATGGGGCTCCAATACACACGACTTGAAATCGACTTCAAGGGTAAATCCAACTTGTCAGAACAATGGCTCTTTACAACTGGAGTTCGATTCTAAATAGTATGATTGTTGGTAGATCCATTATGATTGTACGATCGAACATATGGAGTCTACGGCGCCTCCTGAAGGAATACGGCTCACAAGGCATCGTCCCGTTCCTAATCGCGCTCGGACTCTTTCTGCAAGGATGCGGACTTGTCTTCGATGCTGTGGAGCTGGTGCACCCTCTTGCACCCCATGAATTGTCTGCTATCTGTTCGCGAGGACAGGTCCGTGTTGGAATTTCTGTTGAACCTTTTCGTCCCTTTGTATTTCCAGCCGTGTACACTGATGAAGGGGTTCGTGTTACCGGCCTCGATGTGGAGCTGATCCGTGAGGTGGCCGATGCTCTGACCACCTATTGTGGCGGACAGAAACCCATCGTTCCTACATTGCACCTCACCCGGTTCCGTGATCTCTTCATCGAGATGAATGAAGGACACCTCGATCTTTTTGTCTCATCTGTCGGCGGGAATGTTCCTGGTGCAAGACCTGTAGGCCTGTGGTATTCCATTCCGTATTTTCATAACGACGGCGTTGGGTCCATTATTCAAAATCCAGAAGTGGCTGAGAGAGTACGGGCGCAGTTTCAACATCAAGCTGGAAATACCGACACGCTTGCGGCAATCCAAGCAGGGCTTTCCGGCTTGACCGTTGCTGCTCAGAAGGGGAGAACCTCGCACCTCTATGCAGAAGCCAATCTTAAGAATATCCGGTTGCTCATATGCGATTCGCTTCCAGCCGCTGTAGAGACGAAGGATCCACGCATCGATGTGATTTTGTCCACACATTCCATCCTCGATTATGTGACGAAACACGTCTGGCCGGACTGGCACCTCCTCACACGGAATGATGGAACGCCCTTGATCCTGACGCAGGAATACTTCTCCATTGTCACGGTTGAAGAACACGGGCGTCTGCAGTGGTTCCTCAACAACCTGCTGTATCGGTTAGAAGAGTCAGGGCGGTTGGAGCAGATGCGCCGGCGTTGGTTAGAAGAAGACTATGCGCCGACTCGACGGGCAGCCACGGAAGGTTTGCCGTTTGAAGTTTCGAAAGTGCCGGAACATTATGACCAGGGACAGTGTCGTTTCGCAACCGGAAGGTGAGCAAGAAAGACATACTGATGAAATCTCGCGCGTTTCCGTTCATATCACTGAGCCTTGTGCTCTTTCTTATGTGGTCAAGTATTGGCTGGGCACAGGCACCTCGTGAAGAAATCGAAATAACCGCCCAACATTTAGCCTCGCTGCTCAATGTCGGACGTCTCATCATCGAACGCAATCAATCACTTATTGATGATCCCCGGATCGGCGATAAAGGATTTACGCCAGAGGTATTTGAGCATGAGGTAGTCGATGAGTTTGTCCGCCAGACAAACATTGATCTGAAGCATTTCCCCCCGCATCTCCCCTCTCTTGCGAAAGAATTATTGCCGATATTGCTTCAGTCGAGCAAGGAGGTGGTGGCCGATGCGCAACTTGTGATCAATCAAAGAGGCATTGGGTATAAGAATTTCATTCCGGCCACCTTTGGCAGCCAAGCCGCTCGAAAGTTCTCCAATCGCTCTCACGTGAAAATAAAGCAAACCACACTCAATCCAAGGAATTTGAAAAACACGCCTGATGCATACGAAGAAAACGTGTTGAAACGGCTGGCCACGCAACCAGCATCAGACACCTCCATTACCGAATGGATCGACAATGAAACGACCCTGAGAGCCTTGACCCCGATATATTATTCGCAAGATTGTCTGGCCTGTCATGGCAGCCCCAGAGGTATCTTGGATATTTCAGGCTATCCACGGGAGGGCGCCCAGGAAGGAGATCTTGCCGGTGCGATCAGTATTCAGATTCCATTGAAAAGTCGGTAACAAGCTGTCCGTCGCGAAAATAATTGTCTCTTTCTCTGCCTGGCTCCTTTTCTTCTCCCAAACTAGTTGCGTAAGTTTCCGTCCGCCGGTGCGAAATGGGGTCGTTGCTCGCCGGTGCGAAATGGGGTCGTTGTGAGGTGGCCCGGATTTGACAGACACCTTTAAACGGGGACAGCATGTCCCGAGGAGGTGTCCCATGAGTGCACGCAAGCAGTTTACCCCTGAGTTTAAACGTGAGGCGGTGCAGTTGGTGGAGAGTGGGAGCCGTCCCGCG
>JAENWB010000152.1:0-8653 GCA_016650275.1 Nitrospiraceae bacterium
AGTTAACTCCTGCGCTGCCTGGGCCCGGTTCTGATGGTTGTGAATGAACTCCATGGGCGTCATATCCCCAATGGTACTGTGTGTCCGCTCCTCATTATATTCTCTGCGCCAGGCCTCAATCACCACCTGCGCCTCCGGTAAGGTCAGAAACCAGTGCTCATTCAAGCACTCATCTCGAAACTTGCCGTTGAAGCTTTCAATAAACGCGTTTTGGACCGGCTTCCCCGGTTGGATGAAGTGCAGCCGCACCCCGTGCTGACCAGCCCACGCATCCAACGCCGTCCCTGAGAATTCCGGTCCGTTGTCCAGGATCACGGTCTCCGGCAACGGTCGCCCAATAAAGAGCCGGTCCAGAATACGGCAGACCCGCTCCCCACCAATGGAAGCATCCACTTCAATCACCGGCACTTCCTTCGAGCAGAGATCGGTCATCGTCAAGCACTTGAACCGTCGGCCATTGGCCAACCGGTCATGGACAAAGTCCATCGCATAACAGAGTCCGGGCTGGCTGGGCAGCGGCAGCGCGACACGAGGGACGGACGTGGCCTTCTTCCGCGCTCGGCGGCGCAACGAGAGCCCTTCTTCCCGATAGATCCGCTCGACCTTCTTGTGATTCACCCGCCAGCCCTCCCGTTGCAATCGCACGTAGATCCTGGGGCAGCCGTAGCGTCGCTTGGTCTCGGCGATCTCTCGTATCCTTGCCCTGAGCGCCTGGTCGTCTGATCGCCGACTCTGATATCGCCGCGTGTTCCGATCCAGCGCCACTAACCGACACACCCGTCGCTGGCTCAGCCCAACGCGTACCACCATCAACGTGGCGGCAGTCCGTTTCGCCTTGGGCCTTACCAGTTTTTTGCGGTGATCGCCTTCAGCGCCTGGATATCGAGCGCTTGCTCCGCCACCATCTGTTTTAATCGCCGGTTTTCGTCTTCCAGTTGGCGCAGTTTCTTCACGTCGCTGACTTCCAGACCCGCGTATTTCGTCCGCCACTTATAGAATGTGGCATCTGAGATGCCGTGCTTCCGGCACAGGTCCGGGACGCTGACCCCGGCTTGGGCGTCTTTCAGCACCGCAATGATTTGCTCCTCGGTATGGCGTTTTCGAGTCATAGGCCTCCTCCTTGGGGCCCATGACAGCACAGTCGCGCTTCTTAGCCAATGGTGTAGTTTTCGGGGGGAAGGTCACATTAGGGTTCTTACCGAAGAGAGAAAAGATAGACCGAATAAGGTTTCAATGAACACAGCTTGTGGTGAGCTAGGCCTCGTCTGTCTACCCATGGAGCGATTTCTCCGCATTAATGGGACCTGGAAGCGAGACCTATAAGGAGATATTCGGTCAGTCTCTTCATTGCGCTCCGTCTCACGTTCAAGTAAACAAAGGGGTCTGATTCCGCAGATTTGATTTCTATACACACCGACTCACTGGAAATTACGGAAAGGAGGACTGCATGTCGACTATGAGAAATCCATTGAAATCAACGTGCCTGAGTATACGGCCTATGCGCAATGGATGAAATTTGAGGAGTTTTCCCAGTTTATGGAGGGTGTGAAAGAGGTCAAGCGGCTGGATGGTAAGCGGTTTCATTGGAAAGCAGAGATCGCGGGCCAGGAGAAAGAGTGGGAGACGGAGATCACAGAGCAGGTGGCGGACCAACGTCTTGCGTGGACGAGTCGAGGCAGCGTCATCAAGGGATGGGTCGTGACATTTCACCGGCTCGCGGATGCCAAGTCAAAGGTCATGCTGCAATTAGAGTATGACTCTCAGGGCTTCGCCGAACCTGCAGGAGAGGCATTGGAATTGGTGTCTCAGCGCGTCCAGGGAGATCTGGAGCGATTTAAAGCACTCATTGAAAAGCGTTGGCGCCCGGCTGGCCGTGAGACAATCTTCGATATAGCTGTCGGCAAGACATACTGATTTCGATAAAGTCTGGAGGGACTTTGGCACAGTGCGGTCTTGGTTCCCTTTCTCCCTCGGCCTGCCCGGCCTGTCTTGGCCCGAAGGCTTTCAAGCCTGCCCTTGACGTAGGATCCTATCAGGGCACGAACCACGGGACGCTTCCGGATATCTTTGTGATTTCTTTGAGGGTTTAATTGGGTGGAAGCGAATGCGGTCGGAGACGAGTGGTACGCCCATGTGTCGGCCGCCGCGCGCCTGTGGGTGACCTATGATGGTGAATTTCGTCAGGCGCCGCCCGCGCGGTTCGTGAATCTTCTCGCCTCGCCGACACAATTGCGGACGCATCAGGACATTGCGTCACTCGCGCCGAGCGCGGCCCTCACTATGCAAGTCTCCGCTTCAGCCGGCAGCGGCACGACGATCAGCGTATACGAATCCATCGAACTCGTTGCCACCACGCCGAACGGCCATGCCTACCTTGACGGCATATTTTCCTGGGAATCGGTGGCGGTGCAACTGCGCGAAGGGTAGCAGGATGCTGAAAAAGTCCGCCAGCGTCGTTCTCGCATCGTTCAGATCCTCAACGTACCCCAGAGGGTACACCTCCGGTCTTCACTCGCTGCGGCCTTGCTGGACAGCCATTTTGAGCATCCTGCGATTATTTTGACATCGGCGCCCATGGAAGATTCCATCGGCGATTTGTGTATAAAACGAGTTTCTCCGCAGCCTGCTTGCTCTTTTGAACATCATTGGGATTGGTGGTTGAGGATGCTCCTCTATGGATAGAGGGAGCGAACGATCTCGGTCGTGTTGAACAGCATCGCGTTGAGACGAGTATAAGCCGCGTGGCCGTAGTAGTGGTCGCGCACATTGGTTGACCCGGTGGAATCTTTGTAGTCGGCGAGGATCCCCAGCCCCTCACTGGGGATCCGTACGGCGCGGCGGGCACATTCGAGCCATCGTTCGAATCCATCAAACGGCTCCACAAGTTCCCACAGGGCTTTATTGGCTGCCTTGGCTGCATCGGTCGTCGGCACGGCATCGCTGCCAGCCACGGCCAACTCCTGTACATAATCTCCGCCCCACGCGATCGGCATTTCCATCGTGATCTGGGGCAACTCCATCTTTGAAAGCCAGGTCTTGCCGTCGGTTCGAAGATTTCGATGGTTGACGATGTGCAGCAGTGTGCCCAATCCAGATGGATCCCACCCGTAGCGTACCGGCATGCCAAACGTGACAACGTCCAGCGTCGCTCCATTGAGGAGGGTGTCATTCGACAACAACGGCGCGACACGTTGAATCGTCGAGGTGATGTCTGGTCGATTCACCTGCGAGGCAAAAGCCGATAAGAGGTCGAGTAGTCGCGTCCGGCTGCTGGTCGAGGCCGCACACAAGAGGTTCGAGACGAGGGCGAGGACTAGTCCTGCCTGCCCATGAGCCTGCACGAGGATCCGATCTCCCTCGCCCAGCTTGTGGGTCTCGCACCAGTCGCGAAGACGTCCGAGCGTTGAGACGGCCGCTATGGCACGGCCCAGGTGATGATGTTCACAGGACCAGAACTCGCGGACGCAATGGATCGGACGATCCAGGCTTCGGTTGAGCGACTGCCTCATCAGTTCCACATAGGCATTGGTGAAATTGCCTGCATCCCCGATCTGCTCATCGAGCAGTCTCTTGGTGGCGTCATCATTTGCGAGCGGTGGCTTCAGCCCGCCGGGCAGCGGAGCAATGTCATTGCTGCCTTCGCGCATCAGGGCCAATAAGGCATCGAGCCCCGCCACGCCTCGCGAGTAGCCACGTTTGAGCCCGCCCAGCTCATCCAATCGTTGTACCCCAAAGACGTCGGTCCCCATGATGGAGCCGTGCAGCAAGACGATCACGCGGACACCAGCGTATGAGAAGCGCGTGCCGAGCGCGGCCATCGCATTCTGCCAAGGAGGTGACTCTAGTAGGGCAGTCGGGGAGACCTCACGAACGGTGATCCGTTCACCAGGATTCTTTCGTGACATCTCGTCGTGTTGAAAACTATTTTCGATCGGCATGGGGAAGTTACATACCCGATGTTGGTGACAGACCGCAACGGAGAATCGCAGGGGGGATTGCTTATTGAATGAGCGTTGGGGGGGGAGGCGGTCGAGTTCTGGTTTGGGCCGGATCTGACTCTTGAGCATGACTGTTCTTCCAGGAACCGTCTCACCCGCATGAATCCTGATGGATCGTGCGGGCGAGGCCTTGCCTCGCTTGCCTTGGCGGAAAACGCCATGATAGCGTAGAAGCCCCCTGGGAATAGAAAGGACTGATCAGTGCACAGGTCATTCCCCCTTGATCGCGGGTGGTCGATTCGGATACTGGCCGTATCATTTTTCTTTCTCTGTCTGGTCCTTCCGAGAGACGCGACGGTTGCCGCTGTATCGGCGACGGCTGAGTCTTCTCTGCCAACGGCTCCGACTGAGCACGTGATTCTCTTTGTCCTCGAAGGATTCGGCCAAGACTCCCTGAAAGGCGGCACAATGCCGACCCTCAGCCGGTTGATCAAGGAAGGGTCTGTCACCTGGTCTGCCACGGCAGTGAAGCCTGCGTTACGGCTGCCGACGATGGCGTCATTGATTACGGGGCTGCCGGTCGAGAAACATGGTATTACCTGGAACACCTTCGAGTTCAGCCGGGGCTATCCACGCGCTCCGAGCGTGTTCGACTACCTCGATTTGAGCGGAGGGCGCGACAGCGCGATTTTCTTCATGGACGAATCGCTCTATCAGTTGGCGAGACCTGAGCCTTACACGGATTATCAGATGTGCGGGCCGCTTAAGCCCGAGTGCAGCACAGACCGGATCGTGTCTTACATCCGTCAATACTTTCAGAAAGCAACCAGTGGCCATGGCTATGGGCATGCTGTACTTTCGCTGCCGCATTTCCTGGTCGTGCATCTTCCTGAGGCGGGTCGACTGGGCGTGTCCCGAGGCTGGACCTCGAAGGAGTACCGTGACGCCCTTCGCACGGTGGATCAGGCCATACAGTCCGTGTTGGACATCTATCAACAGCATGGGCTGACCAAGCGGACCACCTTGTTCGTGACGTCGCTCAGTGCCGAAGGCAGGGATGCGAACCAGGAACAGGCTGACGCAGCCGTTCCGATGGTTCCATGGATTGCCTCGGGGGTGGGGATTAAACCAGGTCACGCGATTCACCAGTCAGTCTCCATTTTAGATACCGGCGCGACAGTGATGCGGACGTTGGGGTTACAGACACATACCGAATGGGAGAGTCATGCCGTGGAAGAAATCTTTCAGGCTGCCTTTGCCGCGGCCCCACAGGGATCCAGCCTGCAATAGGTCACATGATGCAGAATGTTATATGGCCCATGATCCGTTGTCTGGTCGGAGGGTTGCTGGGATTTGCGGCGGTTGTCCCGCCCGCCGTGGCCGGTCCGCCGGCTGCCTACACCAAGGAGCACGCCATTACCATCGATGCGACCAGCATTGATCCTCAATCCTGGTGGCAAGTGCCCGGCGTCACTCCGTCCATCTATGCGTCGGACCCTGAATCCATGGATGCCTACAAAACGACGGAGTCCCGTGCCCTCACACTGAAGCCGGGAAAATATAAATTTGGGGCCTTTACGTTTGATTTTCCGTTCACGGTGAACTTAGAGGGGAAGTTGGAGTTTGCTCACTCGCTCGATCAATGTGTGGAGGGACGAGGGACCCAGACCTTAATCATTCGCTGCAGCCGGACTTATCCGCACAGCGGCCAGCGCGATCAGTATTATCAGTAGAGGAGCGGTACCAATGGCCCAGGCGCTTGATGATCTGTTAGAAGCACTCGAGGATGTCGACGACGCGACCCGCGAGGAGGCCTCCAAGGCACTCGCCGAACTCGCCGATTCCACCACGTTGGACGCGCTTGTCGGTGCCTGTGGGGACGAGTATTGGACAGTGCGGGCTCATGCGGGACGGGGTGTGGCCAGGATCGGCGGGGCTAAAGCGGTGGAAGCACTCATCGTCCTGTTTAACGATTCCATCATGGACGTGCGGAGCGATGCCGTGGCGGCCATGACCTCGATGGGAGCCGCAGTCGTTGATCGTCTGATCGTCGCACTGAAGGATGAACGGTGGCGTGTCCGCGAACATGCCGCGAAAACCTGTGGAGAAATAAAGGATCGGAAAGCCGTTGAGGCCCTCATGTTCGTCTGCCGAGATCGCGACGGCGCCGTGAAAAGTTCAGCGGCAGAGGCGCTGGGCAAGATCGGCGATCCTGGGGCGATCCCGGCCCTGATCAAACTCTTCCGTGATTCTTCGAAAACGGTGCGAGAAACTGCCGGGACGGCACTCATCTCTATTGGCCAGCCTTCCGTCGATCCGCTGATTGAGTGTCTTAAGGATAAAGATTTTGTGGTCCGATGCCATGCTGCCCGCGCGCTGGGCGGGATGACCACCGACTATCAAATCGGTCGAACCTGGGTGCGGGACGCCAAAGTTGTCGACGTTTTGATTGCCGCGCTGAAAGATCCGGATCGGGCTGTCCGCGAAGATGCCACGATTGCCCTGGGCCAGATCGGCGATCCACGGGCCATCGATGCCTTGATCGAGGCTATGAAGGATGGTGTGGTAAAGCGGCATGCCATTGCATCGCTTGGTATGATCGGCGATCCGCGCGCGTTGCCTCCGGTACTTGACGCGTTGAAGGGCAAGGGCATTCGACAGGATGGGACCCCGACCCCCGGCTGTATCGTCAGCGAAGACGCCTTTATCAAGGAAGCGGCGGCGACGGCGCTCGGCCAGTTCCGCGATCCGCGCGTCATTCCCGACTTGATTATGCTGTTGAAGGACGGCGTGTTGCGCGAAAAGGCCAGTGCCGCCCTAGCCACCATCGGTGATACGGCGATCGAACCGTTGATCGCCTTTCTGTACGACCCGAAAGCGTCAGAAGTCGTTGCAGAGGGGGAGCGGGTGCTCTCCTATGCGTCGGTGCGCCTCACGGCAAAAGACGCCTTGCGGCAATTGGCGCTTGAAACACTCGAAAAATTAGGATGGATGCCGGCGGCGGAAGACGTCACCGTCAATTCAAGCGTGGTCGATAATGCGCGGGTGGACATGCCACTTGGGGACACAGGTCGATTTGGCCCTTCGGGAGATTTTGCCCAACGGGGCTAGCAGGCAAGGCAGGCCAAGGCTGAGGTCAAGGTTGAGCGAGGATCTGACGTTCTTAATGTTAGCCTCAACCCTGTCCGTACAGGCAGACTTTTTCAGCATCCTGTTGAATCGAGGTCGGGCATGGCAGACGCAGTAGCCGAACAGATCGCTGCTCTCAAGGACGAGGATTGGGCGGTTCGCGAAGAGGCCGCCACTATGCTTGGCACGCTTGGGGATCCGAGAGCCGTGGTGCCGCTGGTCACCGTGCTTCGTGACGGCGATCGCGCGGTTCGCGATGCGGCTATCGGCGCCCTCTTGGCCATCGGAGAGCCGGCGGTGACGACGCTGGGTGCCTGCCTCTCCGATCCGGTGCTTACGGTGCAGGAATTGGCCTCGTCGGTATTGGCTGCCATTGCCGATGCACGAGTGCTCGTGCCGCTCGTCAAGGCGCTCGCGAGTCCCGACTGGATTGTACGGATGCATGCGGCCAAGGCGTTGGGTCGGATTAAAGATCCAGGAGCGGTGGCGCCGCTGGTGCCGCTGTTACAGGACAAGGTAAAAGCGGTGCGTGAGGAGACATCGACAGCCCTTGCTGCCATTGGGGGGGCAGCGCTGTCGTCGCTGTTCGTCGCGCTGACCCATACTGAATGGTTGGTGCGGCTGCATGCGGTAGAAGCTCTGGGGAAAACGCGGTCGCCGGAGGCTGTGGACCCGCTGTTGTCGGCGCTTTTCAATGATCGGGACAGGGCGGTTCGAGAGGACGCAGTCCGCGCACTTGGTCAGATCGGCGATGCGCGCGCCGTGGAGTTTCTCGTGAAGGCGATGAAAGAGCCGGGGCTCCGGCCCCTGGCGGTTGAGGCGCTGGGCCGGATCGGCGATCGTCGTGCGGTGCCGGTATTGATTAACGTGCTCGAAGGAGTGGACCGACCGGAGGTCTCGCGAGCGATTGACGGCTGCGGCGATCGTTGGGATGAGGAAATACTGACGTTGGGTGAAGCCGTCAGAGCGTTGGGCGCGATCCGAGACGAGGCGGCCGTGCCGTCGCTCATGAAGGCGCTCCGCCATACGGTGACGCGAGCGGAAGCCGCCGCCGCGCTGACTCGATTCGGGGCCATCGTGATTGCGCCATTGTTGGCCCTGTTGGCACGGGAGTCGGACGACAACGTCCGTTACCATGTCAAAGACACGTTAGCCAAGGTGGGCTGGCGGGCGGGACGTATCTAGCAGGATGCTGAAAAAGTCCGCCAGCATCGTTCTCGCATCGCTCAGAGGCTCAACGTTGAAGAGAGTTTTTCGAAGGTCGGAAGCACTGGAGGGGCTTATCCGTTCGCCAAGATCCATTCTAGGGGCGAACGGCCTACACAAGTGTGGTTTGTACCTCCTCGACTCTTCGCTCGCTGCGGCCTTGCTGAACAGTCTTTTTGAGCGTCCTGCTCGTTGGCCAATGCTCAATGTTGAATATTAAATTTTGAATTTGTAACTCAGCACTCAGAACTCAAAACTCAGGACTCATTGTAAACCTGGTCATAGTGTCATGCCAAAAGAAACAATTGAAACGCTGATTTCTGAACTCATACACGAAGAGGATTGGCGACGGATGCGGGCGACGGCAGCTTGCCTGTCAG
>JAENWB010000153.1:0-12654 GCA_016650275.1 Nitrospiraceae bacterium
CACAGCGGCGCCGACCACATCAACTGGGAAGCCTATACCATGTCGAAGCATGGTAAGGAGTATGAGAGTAAAGGCAATAAGTGGAATTGGAACTTGCAACTCAAGGACATGATTGCCAAGGGCGGGCAGGATGCACCTACCTGTCAGAGCTGTCACATGGAGTACCAGGGCAAGTTCTCTCACAACGTAGTGCGTAAGGTCCGCTGGGCGAACTATCCCTTCGTGCCAGGCATTCGAGAAAATATCAAGACTGAATGGGCTGATAAGCGTCTGGACGCCTGGGTCAAGACCTGTACCACGTGCCACTCCGAGCGCTATGCCCGTGCCTACCTGGAGTTTATGGACAATGGCACCTACTCGGGGCTCGATAAGTACGATGAGGCGCACGATGTAGTGCATAAGCAGTACGAAGAAGGACTGCTCACAGGTCAAAAAGACAACCGACCGAAGCCTCCGGCGCCGGTCCCACCGGGGTTCGAGCAGTTCTTCCAGATATATTGGTCGAAGGGCAACAACCCTGCAGCGATCGAACTCAAGCTCTTTGAAATGGCTGAGGACCATCTGGTGCAGTTGCACGTGAGCCTCGCTCACCAACATTGGGGGTATACCTATACTGTCGGATGGGCAGCGATGAACAGGGCTTATGTTGAAATTATGGACGAGGACACGAAGCTCAAGGAAAAGTTAGCGCTAATGGAACGGGTGGACAAGCTCGAGGGGAAGAAATCGAGCCTGCTTGACCTCGACGGCACGGGCGGGAAGATTACGCTCGGCAGCCTGGGTGGAGGGATGTTGTTGACGGGCGGTATCGCGCTCGTCGGATGGAGCAGACGCAAAAAGAACAACGGCCGGTGATAGCGGGCGCAGCGCAGACGATGGAAGGAGCGCTGACGCGACCAAGCAACAGAATCCTCCCGTCGCTGGGAATAGTCCTAGTGGCGGGAGGACTTCTTGTGTTCGGATGGCTCGCATATCTGTGGCTCAGTCCAGGACTGGCACCCTACCATTATAAATTAGTGGAGGAAGGCGGCATCGACAAGTTCGGCAAGCTCGGACTCGATGCTTGGCCGGACCTCGCTATCAGCAAGCAGGAGGTTGTAGTCGAGGGTATGGATCAGCCAATGGCCGTGGCCTATCTTGCACGACGTGGTAATGCCCCGCCTGTCATGCTCAATTGGGAAAACCGAAGCGGCGAGCCAGTGGTCTTCGTCGACGGCAAGCTCTCCGAGCTGACTCTGTTGGCAACGGCGATTGCGAAGCATGTGCCGAAAGATGCCGCCATCCTTGCATGGTGGGACACCTCGCGTCAGATCAAGCTATTGACGGGGTACGAGACGGTATTCACGTCGCATCTCACCCAGCCCCTTATCATGCCTTCGCTTTGGCGTACCAGAAGCGAGTCGATCGAGAAATACGAACGGGAGTTCTGGAGAGCCCCGGCAAGCGCCGAGGAGAGTCAGAAATTTCAACGCTTTGTCGACGCGTTGACGGCGGATCCAAAAGAGGGCGCGGAGATGCTGCGCGAGCTAACCAACGGGCGCGAGGCCTTTGTTGCGGTGCATCTCTCGGATCTCTACAAACTCGGGCTGATGCGCCCCGAACGTCTCAGTGTCGCCTATAAGGATTTTCCCTTGCAGGGTGGCAACGTGCATGGTCTGAGCGGGATGGTGAAGCGCTGGCAGGTGGACAACAACTACCTCACTTACACGGTTCATGCGCTCTCGGAGAATTTGGTGCGCGCTTATTTCCTGGCCGATGCCAAGAGCGGCATGACGTTGCTTGCGCAGATGCTGCCCTTCACGACCACGCAGCCTCTTGAGCTGCAAGCAATGCAGCTCGTCTATCAACAAGGCGGCTATTGGGTCTACAAGATCCCGCCTGTGCAGCCGTCCAAAGATTGATTTTATGAGTGGCCTGGGTGGGATTATCTGTCCTTGTAAATCTTGCAAACTGACGATACAGTAAAGCCGTGAGTAATTGTTAGGTACGACCACGATTAGTTATTGTTAGAAAGGAGATACCGTGAAGCATCCTATGGCATTAGCACTCGCCGCTCTGGTGGTGTTCGCGACTCTGGCCGGAACCGCTGCCGCCGAGACAGCGTTTGAGGGCCGGAAGAAATGCAGTAATTGCCACAAAAGTGAGGCCGACTCATGGCTCAAGACCGCCCACGCCAAGGCGGTTGACTCGCTCAAAGCCGGCAGGGACAAGGACAAGAACAAAGCCATGGTCAAGGCAAAACTCGACCCTAAGAAGGACTTCACCAAAGACAAGGACTGTATTGGTTGCCACGTGACAGGGTTCGGGGTGGAAGGCGGGTATGAAATTACGGAGCCGGACAAGTTCTTGATAGGCGTAGGTTGCGAATCCTGCCACGGTGCAGGTCCCGACTATCGCAAGGTTCACCGCAAGGCCGGTGAGGCATTTGAAAAATCGAAAAAGGTTACGCCGCGCGAGTCGCTTGTGGAGGCCGGACAAGAGTTTGAGTTTATTGAAAAGTGTAACGCCTGCCATTTGAACTACGAGGGTTCGGGATGGAAGGGCGTTAAGAAACCCTACACCCCGTTCACCCCCCAGGTGGACAAGAAGTATACATTTGATTTTGAGAAGTCTGTGCGTAACAACAAGGCTATGCATGAACACTTCAAACTAGTGGGCACGTTTGAAGGCCCGCCGACCCCGAAGTTTCATGAGGAGTTCCAAAAGGATGCCAAACCTGCCGAAATAGGCAAGGACGAGTAATGGCAGGGGGGTTACGGCACTATTTGAGTGTGTCAGGCGGCGCCTTGATTGTCGGTGCGATCATTGCGGTCGGATCGATTGTCGTGGTATTCGGCGGCGAGGCCGCCATATCCAGGACCGAGTTCTGCGTGAGCTGCCATTCCGAGACCTACCCGTATGAGGAACTGAAAAAATCCTCGCACTGGGGTGCGCTCGGTGCCGATCCTGGCTGCAAGGACTGTCACGTTCCCCAGGGCTTGAAAAATTTCCATCTGGCGGTGTGGACGCACGTGATGGATGGATTGCCTTTCCTGATAGACGAGTTCACCGTCGACTACTCTACGATTGAGAAATTCAACGAGCGACGGCCGGAAGCGGCCTACAGGGCACGTATGAAACTGAAGGGCTGGGACAGCATGACGTGCCGGGAGTGCCACAAGAATACCAAGCCTCCCGGCGCGTCTGCTAAGGCTGCGCATAAGAAGATGGAAACGGAAGGCGCAACCTGCATCGATTGCCATCAGAACCTGGTGCATAAGAAAGTCCCTGAGCATGACCTCAATGCCAGCCTGGCGCAGGGCAAGGCGGTATTGAAGGAAGAGAAGAAAGAGAAGACGGAGGACTGATCCGCGTCGCCTCTTTGTTTTCTGGAACAGCCCGGCGATAGATAGGGGCATCGGTACTGGAAAGGCCGATGCCCCACATCGCAATATGGGACCGGAATCCAGCCATCGATGCGCCGGCAAGAGGAGATCTTGCGATTCCCATCGAGATCGATCGCGGAGGGTTATCTCCAAGCTCGCAAGGCGAGCGAGGAGCCTACCTCGCGCATCGAGTTGCTTGATACCTGCTTCGTTGTCCCAGCCTGGCCGTCACCACGGCGACTACTCAGAACAAGCCTGCGACCGCATACCTGCCGCTCCCGTATATCTGATAGGCAAGGGCAGGGTGAGTGCAGGGAATCCCCGATCGTTGTTCCACGACAGACCAAGAAAATGGCACTAGTCAGGTTGCTCAGGGGTCCGGCTGGCCCCAGTCAAGTCGACGCGAGACCAGCGCGCGTAGCGGCGAATCCGCGATGGCAGCAGACGTGTTCATGAATAATGCGGGTTAGATTCAACGAGGTCGAGAATGCTACGCCATTTCCCGCCAGTTAATGTCGCCTATCCTCATCGAATGCGGGATTATGTTATAGCGGCCATTACATTTGTTAGCGTAGCGATTTGCATGAGTTTTGAAGTGGGCGGGAGCATAGGAAGGCAATATGCCCTAGGCGTTATCGCTTTGGCATGTCTTTTTGGGTTTTTGCTTGGTGAGACTCGAGACGTAAGAGTGCAGGTTGTCATCGCTGTCGCGTTTACGACAATTGGCGAGTATGTAGCTTCTGTTTACATGGGTGGATACACCTATCGATTTGAGAACGTGCCGGCTTATGTACCGCTCGGTCACGGAATGGTGTATTTAACCGCTATTGCGTTGGCTCGTTCCGGGCTGTTCTTACGTCATGCGAAAGCCATCGCCACAGTCGTAGTAGTGGTGTGCGGCGCATGGTCATTGTGGGGAATCAGCGGGTATGCAGAACAGGGTGATGCAGGCGGCGCATTACTGTTTTGTGTCTTCTTGGCCTGTGTTTTTACAGGGCGCTCGCCCTTGGTGTATCTCGCGGCTTTTTTTATTACTACCTGGCTGGAATTAGTTGGCACAGCAGTTGGGGCCTGGAGATGGGCGGATATAGACCCTGTTTTTGGATTGTCTCAGGGAAACCCGCCAAGTGGTGTTGCTGTCTGGTATTGCCTAGTTGACGCAGTAGCCCTCGGTGGAGCTCCGTTCTTAGTGCGCGGCTTAACAAATGCTCGGGAGTGGTTCATATCAGGGGGGGCTTCCCCCAACCGAGTCGGTAGACTGTTAGGATTTTCAGATCCTCTGGCGCCTGAGCGTGAGAACTTTCACACGCAGATATTCCTCTCCTCGCAGGCCATCAGCACGTCGTTGAAGAACCAGGATCTTGCTGTTGAGCCCCTCGACAAAACCTAATTCCAATTCGCGTCCATTGTAATGCCGGATCACGGCTGCTACCGGATCCCATTCGACAGGAATGCGCCCCCTGAACGTATCGAGCGCCCTCGCCCCGTTCTGGCTCACCCATGACGTACGTGTGCCGTCCTTCATTGGGTGACGACCTGCCGGCCAAGCCATACCCGTCCCTCCGCTGCCACCAAGGCCGGAGTGTAGGAGCACTCTGCTACAACTTGACGTTTCTAGGTTGAATGGATCCGTGCAGATGGATCGACCGTAACACTGTTCGGTCACGTCATGGTGGGCGCTATCAAGTCGCCCCCCGACCACGCGGGGCGTATTCGGTATTGCTGGGGTTACGGGAGGAGCCAGGATTGTTGGGGTCACGGGAGGAGCCAGGATTTCGGGGGTCATAAGAGGTGCCAGGTCGATCGGTCTCGACCGAAACAGGAGACGTGACGGTCGAGACTTCATTTGAGCAAGCGCTTTCTAGACCGTTATAGGCACTGACCGTAAAGTAGTAAAGGGTATTAGGTTCAAGGTCGGTAACCGTGGCTGACGGGGAGGCAGTGTGCTGGGAGCTTTCGTAAGCGCAGCTACCTCGTCGACCTGGTGATTGCCGGCCATAATGGACGAAATAGGCATCGACTGAGGGGTCTTGAGCCGGTTGCCATGCGAGAGACGCGGTGATTCCTGACTCTGATGCCTGGCCCTCGCCGCCGCCACTGTCTCCGCCGCATCCGGTCAGAAAGGGTATCATCGTAAGAAGAAGGCCCGCAACGATGGTGGTCAGGCGTAACGGTCTGCATGAGGTCTCTGTAACTCTGGTCCACGGGAAGAAATGTTTCTGGGTCAAAGGGGTCATGTGCTGCTCCATAGAATCGGATAAGGCTGTGTTGATTTAGGTTTGATCTACTTCGTGCGTGATGCTGGGCAAGAAATGGAACACGATTGAACCAAGAGCAAAGCATGTGCCAGCGTGTTGCATTGTAACTGATTGATTTTACTATATACTTAAATGGTGTGGTGGTTGCTTAAAGATGCTGGATTTGTAGAACTTGAAGGAGAGATCATACAGACAGATCCTGTCCCGCTCGAAGGGCGTCGCCCCATCCGCGCCCTGCTCATCCAGCTGTGGGTGACTATGAATGAGCAGGTGAATCTGATCGTGGATGCGCCGTGAACGACGATGGTTCAGGCCGAAGAACATGGAATGGTCAGGTTTGGCTCACCGGAAGCGGTGTGCGGACCCTGCAGAGGGACGAGAGAGGCGGTAGGGCTTGGTGCACTTGAATCTGCGAGTTGGTGGTCAGACCGAGAGGATTGGCGTGACCATGCAGTTATCTCTTGCCGGTAAAGAGTAATAGATTGATGGTGGAAAGTGCGATTATTGGGTGGTGTGGTGCTGGGGGGCCTTGTTGCAAGCGTGCCGGTTGTCGCGCAGGCGGAGGACAATGACGGATCGAAGCGTATGATGACGGCTCCGGTGAACGCTGTGGCTGTCGATGGTCTGGCCAGTATTCCTTCTCTTCTTCCTTAGGGGACGGTTCTGTCCCGAAAAAATCGAAACAGTAAGTAGGCATTGAGCATCATTACAATTGCGAACATGCTGTAGGTGGTGAATGCGGTGGTCAGATTTAATTCGGTCAGAACCCGAGACAGTCCGAATGTGACGATCAAGGCGTCGAAGGCCATGCAGATCCGTCTGAACGTTTCATGGTCCATCAGACGAATCAGATAGCTCCCGAGAGGAATTCCTAACAGGACGCTGGGAACGATATACGGAATAATTTCCATGCTGCCGTAGCTGTAGAGTCCAATGAAATAGTAGGCGATTCCCGTGAGTACCCCTTCTGCTACTCGAATGACGCCTAGCGCGGCACGGAAATCTTGTTTGGCATATCCCTGATTGTTGAAAAGTACCGCTAGGGGAGGGCCTGAGATGGTCGTGACGGAGTACAGGGTCCCAATGGCAACTCCGAACGGTATCGCGATGGCTTTTTCAGCTTGGATGGGCTTTCTGATACCGGCAGCCTGGAGCAGAATCAATGGCAACAGCATGATGTAGGTCACAAACTTGACCCAGGCCGGATGAACGAGGGAGAGAATATAGCTGCCGATTGCCACACCGACCACGAGGCCGATCAGAATGGGTGCCACGCGCCACCAAATGTTCCGGATGCTCTTGCGGTTGATGAACAGGACGTATCCATTGATCACCAATTCCACGAGCACCAACGCCGGATTCAGAATACGATTGGTGTAAAATAGCAGCGCCACGGGAACCGTAATCGAAGAAAAGCCGTAGCCCAAGGCGCCGTTGACGGTGGACGCCACGAACGTGATCAATACAAGTACGACGAGATCCATGATTATCCTTTGCGATGGCCGGAGACGAAGTCGTCGAGTGTGTAGTGGTCCAGGATACCGGCAATGGCATCACGCACCGACCCCATCACATGCTGCACCGGACATTGGGCATGCTCGGCGTAGGGGCAGTCCCCGCATTTCTGATAGGCCGTCTTGCTCACACATCCGATGGGAGCGAGGGGGCCATCCAAAATACGAATCACTTGGCCCAAGGTGATCTCGTCGGGCGACTTAATCAGCGTATAGCCGCCTTTCATCCCACGGCTGCTCGCGACCAATCCGGCGCGCTTGAGCGCGAGAAGAATCTGCTCCAGGAATTCCACAGGGATATGTTGGCGCGTTGCGATCTGGTGGCGCTGTATTGTTGCCTTGCCATGGGAAAGCGTGAGTTCCAGGAGCGCACGAAGTCCGTACTCGCTTTTTTTTGAGAGTTTCATGCAGGATCCTGTTAATTGTTGAGTGACTTACTCAAGTTATATTACATTATGGTACTGCGAGAGTCCTGTCAAGGGTTCGTGGGCAGGAGAGAATGGTTTGGCATCTCAATCATCTGTCAGATCACTCGCGAAAATGGCAGGGAAGTTTCGATGCAACTCCTTGATGATAGAGGGATTGTTTCTTGACAGTGTCCACGAGTTCCTGTTAGCTTCTTCACTCATTCCCGGGCGCTAATTCCGCAATTTCACCACCTCTCAAGGCTGTTCGTGACCTTCCAGAATCTCATTCTTTCATTGCATCGCTTCTGGGCTGAGCAAGGCTGCGTCATTCATCAGCCCTATGATCTGGAAATGGGGGCCGGCACTTTTCATCCAGCTACGTTCCTCAGGTCCCTTGGTCCGGAGCACTGGCGGGCCGCCTATTCCCAACCATGCCGGCGTCCCACGGATGGACGATACGGTGAGAACCCGAATCGCATGCAGCACTACTATCAGTATCAGGTCGTGCTGAAGCCGGCGCCGGACAACATTCAAGCGTTGTATCTGGAGAGTCTGACCCAATTGGGGATTAACCCGAAGCAGCACGACATCCGGTTCATTCAAGACGACTGGGAGTCCCCCACGCTGGGCGCTTGGGGCCTGGGCTGGGAGGTGCGACTCGATGGAATGGAGATCACCCAGTTCACCTACTTCCAGGAAATCGGCGGGATCGAGCTGAATCCCATTACAGTCGAAATCACATACGGGACTGAACGCATCGCGATGTATTTGCAACAGGTGAATAACGTCTTCGATCTCGCCTGGAACGATTCAGTTACGTACGGAGATATCCATCACGAAACCGAAGTCCAATTCTCCACCTATAATTTTGAGGCAGGCGATGTGGCGATGCTCATGGCCACATTCCAATCGTTCGAGGGGGAATGCAAGCGGCTGCTGGCGAATCGCGACAAGCGGTTGACGCTCCCGGCCTACGAGTTCTGTATCAAGTCGTCGCACCTGTTCAATCTGCTCGATGCCCGCGGGGCGATGAGCGTCGCAGAGCGCACGGGCTATATCGCCAGAGTCCGCGCCCTTGCCCGTCAATGCGCCGAACGCTATATTGAAGAGCGGGCGGCAATGGGGCACCCGTTGCTCAATCGCGGGACAGGGCATGATGGAGTGAAGACAGCACGTATTCGTTCCAAGGCCGTGGGACGCTGCTCATAGAACTGCAGAAGGATCCATGCCAAAGCCCCAGAAATCTCGTGCTCCCGCTCCTCCAGCGAAGAAGGGGAGGCACCCTTCCCCAGTGACCGCTGCCGAGTTATTGCTTGAGATCGGCGTCGAAGAACTTCCCTACCAGTTCATCGCTCCCGTCCTGGCTGTCCTCAAAGATTCGGCTGAGCAGCTGTTCAACGACCAACGTCTCGCCTTTCAATCCACCCGTACAATGGGAACTCCACGACGATTGACCCTGGTGGTTGAGGGCCTCGCAACCCAACAAACCTCTATGGTCAAGGAAACGATGGGGCCTTCCAAAGCGGTGGCAGTCGATCAGGCCGGCCAGCCGACCAGGGCGGCGACGGGATTTGCCGCAGGGCAAGGAGTCACTGTCCAAGAGCTGCAGGTTCGCCGGACTCCGAAGGGGGAATATCTCTTTGCGGTCAAGCAGGAACAGGGGCGGCCCGCTCACGTGGTTCTGGAAGCACTCCTCCCGCAGTTGATCGCAAAACTCACTTTTCCGAAAGCGATGAAATGGAATAACACTGGCGTGCGGTTCGCTCGACCGGTGCGGTGGCTGGTGGCGCTGTACGGAGGGGCCACGCTTCCGATCGAAGTCGCGGGGATTACCGCCGGTAACCGGACAGAAGGCCATCGCGTGTTAGGGAACGCGAAGGGGATTGCGGTTCGAGACTACGAGTCCTATCTGAAGGGGCTTGAACGCCAGGGGGTCATTCCGGATCCGCATCGCCGCCGCCACATGATCGAAGAGCAGATCGCAACATTGTGCAAGAAAACCGGGTTCACGTTGAATGTGGACGGAGACTTGTTGGATCAGGCGGTTTATACGACCGAATGCCCCAATGCCATTATCGGATCTTTCAAGCCGGCTTACCTGGATGTGCCGAAAGAGATTTTGATCACCTCCATGAAAGAACATCAGGGGTTCTTCTCCTTGATGAATAAAGATGCCGGCAAGCTTGTCCCCCATTTCATCGCGGTGACGAACACTCGAGCCAAAGATATGGGATTGATTCGCGAAGGCAACGAGCGGGTCCTGGCTGCGCGACTGGCCGATGCGAAGTTCTTTTTTGACGAAGACCGGAAGGTCAAGCTGGAAGAACGTGTGACGAAACTTGCGGGTGTGACGTTCCACCAGAAGCTCGGGACCATGGAGAAAAAACAGCAACGGGTCAGAAAGCTGGCCGGCTTCATCGCTTCGAGTTTGCGACCTCATGACGACGAACTGAAACAGGCCTGCGAGAGGGCGGCGGATCTCTGCAAGGCCGACCTTCTCACCGGCGTGGTTGGTGAGTTTCCGGAACTGCAGGGTATCATGGGGGGCGAGTACGCGAGACATGACGGTGAATCGGAGGTGGTCAGTCAGGCGATCAGGGAGCAGTATCTGCCGCGATCGATCGAAGGTGCATTGCCCCTGACCATCGCTGGTCAGGTGCTCTCGTTGGCCGACCGGCTGGATTCTGTGGCGGCGTTCTTCCACGTGGGTCTCGTGCCGACCGGATCGGAAGATCCCTTTGCTCTGCGCAGGAATGCCACGGCGATTGTCCGGATTATTCTTGAGGGAAACCTGCGCATTAACTTGGGAAGCTACATTGATCATGCGAGAAACCTGGTTATCGGCGATGGCTTCAAGGGGGTTCCTGATTCCGGGCAGGAGGGACGGCGCCGGATGACGGAATTCATTTTTGAGCGGGTTCGACACTATGGCAGGGTCGTCCATGCCTTGCGAGATGATGTCATCGAAGCGGTGCTCAAGCCGGCCCATGACATGACGTTGGATCTCGTTGATCTTGTTCTAAGGATGAAAGCGCTAGAGTCCGTGACAGCGAAGCCGGAATTCGATCCATTGATCGTCGGTTTTAAGCGTGCGCACCGGCTCGTCGAGAAAGAGCAGTGGGATCGCAAGCCGGTTGACAAGGCGCGCTTCGAGCATCCCGCGGAGTCGGCGCTCTACAACGCGGCGGCAGAAGAACGGGAGACGATGCAGTCCGCGATGACCCGTGGGGAGTATGGCCAGGCCCTGGACGCGCTGGTGCGTCTGAAGCCTGCCATCGATGCGTTCTTCGCAGCGGTCATGGTGAATGCAGAGGATCCGGCCGTCCGGAGTAACCGGTTGTCGCTGCTCCAGGAAGTGGATGACTTCTTCAACTCATTCGCGGACTTTTCGCAGATTGTGGTACAAGGAGGGTAGAGACAGATGGTCAGGTGAGTCCCCCGTGCTCGCGCAACGCGCGCCCGTTGGGGCACGCGGCGTCTCGGCGCCGCGAGGGCGGGCGGGTGAGAACTGGCCGGCCTCGTTGGACGCGCTCAGTTGGGGACTCATCCTGACCATCTGTTCGGTAAAGAGACGAGTTGGGTGAAATCCATGGATCAATCATTGTCAGACGATCAACGTCGGGCGAGGAAAGTCCGTTGGTTCACCATCGGCGTGTCTCTCGCCCTGATGATTCTCTGCAACGCGATCGTTCTGGTCGGATTATGGGTCAGTGGGATTAACCTCGATGAACTGGCAACTACTCCCGATGTGTTCAACTCCCAAAAGGATATTTGTCTGCGGCTCGGCTGGCAGTCGGTTACGGGAGCGGCGGAACCGGTGCGACTTTGCTCGGAGTGGATCAATCTATCCGATCCGTCCGGCAAGACTCATGAGATTCAACGGGAGATCAAGCTTCGGCAGGGACTGGACGGGCAGTATTATGCGGATCGGGGGATTCACGCTGACTATCGGTTGCTCATATTGATACTGTTTGTCGTGGCAGTCATCGCATTCGGGCTGGTGGCGAAATGGTATCTGGTCAACCGGTATCGGCAGCGTCTTGAATCCGTCGCCGGCCATGGGGCCGCACTCGTGCATTGAATTGAACTGAAGGCAACGCGAAGGAGAGGGCAGCGTGGCAAAGAAATACGTGTACTACTTTGGTGACGGCGTGGCCGAAGGCACCTCCAACATGAAAGAGCTCCTCGGCGGGAAGGGGGCGGGGCTCGCAGAAATGACGAATCTCGGCATCTCCGTGCCGCCGGGCTTCACGATTTCCACCGAGGCCTGCGTCGAATATTACAAGAACGGGAAACAGCATCCTCCCGGCATGTGGGCCGCCGCACTGAGATCGCTCAAGCGGGTCGAGCGGTCAATGGACATGGGGTTTGGTGATCCTGAGCGGCCGTTGCTGGTCTCGGTCCGATCCGGCGCCAGGGCCTCGATGCCGGGCATGATGGACACGGTGCTGAATGTCGGTCTGACGACCAAGACGGTCGAGGGGCTGGCGGCAAAAACACGCAACGATCGTTTTGCCCAGGACAGCTATCGGCGCTTTGTGTCCATGTACGGCAGCATCGTCATGGGCGTGCCGCGCGAGCATTTCGAAGCGATCCTCAAGGAGAAGAAGGCCGAGGTGGGTGTGACGCACGAGACCCATCTCGATGCGCGACATCTCCGGGAATTGGTCGCCAGCTTCAAGGCACTGATCAAGGAAGAGACCAAGAAAGAGTTCCCTGACGAGCCGCTTGAGCAGCTTCGCTTGGCCGTCAACGCCGTCTTTTCGTCCTGGTTCGGCGCGCGGGCCGTTACCTATCGGCGTCTCTATGGGATTCCCGACTCGTGGGGCACGGCCATCAATGTGGTGGCCATGGTATTCGGGAACATGGGGGAAACGAGCGGCACCGGTGTGGCGTTCACGCGCAATCCGGCATCCGGCGATAAGCACTTTTTCGGCGAGTGCTTGATGAATGCCCAAGGCGAGGATGTCGTAGCCGGCATCAGGACTCCGCTTCCGGTGAATGCGCTCGCGAAGAATGCGCCGGAGGCCTACAAGGAATTGGAACACACCTACAAGAAGCTTGAAAAACATTACCGGGACATGCTCGATTTGGAATTTACGATCCAAGA
>JAENWB010000154.1:0-5231 GCA_016650275.1 Nitrospiraceae bacterium
CTCAACACCGGATGTCCTCCCGAATTGCATCTGCTGTTTCCATCGGATGACCCCGTAGCCGTTGTCCCGCCAGATCAGTACGACGAGTGGAAGTTGCAGCCGCACGGCGGTCTCCAGTTCCTGGACATTCATCAGAAACCCGCCGTCCCCGGTCACAGCCACGACGCGCCGCGTGGGAAACAGGAGCTTGGCCGCAACGGCCCCAGGCAGGGCCATGCCCATCGCCGCGAATCCATTTGAAATGATGCACGTGTTCGGCACCTCGCAGGGAAACATCCGGGCCATCCATAACTTATGCGCCCCCACGTCGCAGATGACCAGATCGTCCGGCGCCAGCGCCTGTCGCAGATCGCGAACGATATGCTGAGGTCGCAGGGGCCATCCAGGCGGCTGCGCCCATTCTCTTTCGTATGCAGTCTGCACAAGCCGGCGGCTCTCTTCGGCCCAGGCGAGATCGAACGAAGCTAGATGCTCGCCGATCTGATCGAGGGATAAGGCGATATCTCCCAATACTCCGACATCCACAATATAGTGCGCATCCACTTCGGCCGGCGACACATCCACGTGCACGATATGCTTGTCGCGGTTCGGATTCCATAAGCACGGAGCGTACTCCACAAAATCATACCCCACCGCCACAACGACATCGCTCTGCTCGATCACCACAGCCGGATGATCCCGCATCTGCAATCCAATCGTATAGAGAGACAGCGGATCGCTGTCTGGGACAACACCCTTGCTCATGAACGTGTGCACCACCGGCACGTTCGCCTGTCGGGCGAACCGCCGGACCGCCTCATGCGCCTGTCCCCGGATCACCCCGTTGCCGACCAAGAGGATCGGCCGACGTGCCTGAGCCAAGACCTCGACGGCCCGGTTCACTTGGCGCGCCAGCGGCTCCGGCAAGGACGGCGCCTGCACGCGCAACGGCCCATCCGCCTCACCATCACTCACCGTTTCCGCCGCGACGTCCTCTGGCAGCTCCAAATGAGTCGAGCCGGGCTTTTCGGTCTGCGCAACCTTGAACGCTTTGCGCACCGTCTCGGCAATGGTCCGGGGGTGAAAGATCTCGGCGTTCCACTTCGTGACCGGCCTGGACATGGATAAGACGTCGATGAACTGATGCGATTCTTTGTGCTTCCGATCCAGCGAAGCTTGTCCCGTGATCGCAACCAGCGGGGCGCGATCCAGATACGCGTCTGCCACGCCGGTGAGCAAATTGGTTGCGCCAGGCCCCAAGGTGGAGAGACAGACCCCGGCCCTTCCTGTCAGCCGCCCATGGACATCGGCCATGAAGGCCGCGCCTTGCTCATGTCGTGCGGCAATGAATCGGATCTGCGAATCCACGAGCGAGTTCAAGATGTCCAGCGTCTCCTCTCCGGGCACGCCGAAGATCCACTGCACTCCCTCATTTTCCAGACAACGCAGCAGTAGGTCCGACCCTTTCATGATAATCCCCTATTCTGGTTCATCTGGTTTATTTGGTTTGTCTCGTTTGTTTGGTTGAACCAGACTAACCAAAGAAACCAGAGAAACCAGATGAACCAGATCAACCCTCGCCTGTCCCGCCAGTCTCGCGTGTCTCGCTCGGCTATCCTGCGGGAAGGTGCTCCTCTTGTGCCACACGTGCCAACATAGGGGAATGTGTGTCCTGACCAGATAATCACATCATGAAACGGCGAAGCAATAAGATTGGGCCGGACCAGTCGCCTCCCCGCCGCATCGGCTTCCGCGCGTAGCGGCAACGGGGACAGGCTCCGCTTCCGAGCGGTGCCAGTCCCCCTTCTTGGCCCCGTCTCTCTTGTCTATTTGGTTTGTCTGGTTTCTTTGGCTCGATGAACGAAATAACGAGACAGACCAGACAGACCAGACAAACGAAACAAACCGTCTGCGCCCTCACCCCTTGCCGTCCGCCATCAGCTCTTCTCCCCATAAAAAGGTGGAGGTGATTTCTCATGACGAAAAGGGTATCCTTCGGCGCAATCACCCTGCCGTCGTCGGTGGTCTAGGACCCAAAGAATGGCCAAGAAAACAAAGCCTGCCGCAAAGGCTAACCAGACAGCTCCCTACAAGCATCCTGAAGCCAAGAGCCTCATGCGGCCGGAAGTGGGGACGCAGGCGCAGTTCAAAAAGAAGAAATCCCCGAAAACCTACCGATATGACTCATCGCTCTCACCCGCGCTGGATTGGGATGCCAAGAGTCCGGCGCGCGAACAAGGGGAGAGTCTGATCAAGCAAGTTCTCGACGCCAAGAGCCTGGAAGAAGCGAAGACCGCCGCATCCAAGCTCAAGAGCCTGAGCAAACCCTTTCTCACCTGGGCCGGCAAAGCGGAGCGGCTGTCCTTCGATGTGCCGACTTTGCCGCTCTTCATTCACGAACGGCTCTCCACCAAGGCCATCATTGAAACGCTGGCCGGGCATAAGACCGACAAGCAAGAGGATATGTTCGCGCTGTTCGGTGATCCTCAGCATTCGATCACCGATCAGGTGCTGAAGGCCTATGAGTATCAAGACAACTGGGTGAACCGAATGGTCCTGGGCGATTCGCTCGTGGTGATGAACTCGCTGCTGCATTACGAAGGACTGGGCGGCCAAGTGCAGATGATCTATATGGACCCGCCCTACGGCGTGAAGTTCGGTTCCAATTTCCAACCCTTCGTCCGCAAGCGGGATGTCTCCCACAACGACGACGAGGACATGACCCGAGAACCGGAAATGGTCCAGGCCTATCGGGATACGTGGGAACTCGGCCTACATTCGTACCTAACCTATTTACGTGATCGACTCTTGCTTGCCCGCGATCTCCTCACGCCCAGCGGCAGTATTTTCGTTCAGATCAGCGATGAGAACCTGCACCATGTACGAGAGGTGATGGATGAAGTGTACGGAGCGCAGAATTTCATAGCGATTATTCCCTTTGCGAAAACTGCGGGGCAGGCGGACAAGTACTTGGCCTCTGTCTGTGATTTCCTACTTTTATATGCGCGAGACATCGAGCATTTGAAATATAGTCCCCTATTCGCAGAGAAGGTGCCTGGCGAAGTAGGAGCTACCAAATATGAATATGTTGAACTGGTAGACGGGACACGCAGGAGGATGACGGTAGAGGAACAAGAAGGTCTGTTACCACTTCCACAAGGGAGTCGAGTATTCAGCGTTGATCCTTTAACATCGCAGGAATTCAGGCCTGACACGACGGTACCATTCGAGTTCGAGGGCAAGGTGTTCCACCCTGGCGAACAGTCACACTGGAAGACCTCTGTTCATGGCCTCCAGCGTCTGGCTTCGTTGCGGAGACTTATGGCGCAGGGAACAAAGCTTCGTTACGTGAGATACCTGGACGACTTCCCCGTCTTTCCACTAACGAACCTTTGGCCGGACATCGGCGGTGTGCAGAGCCGTAGCGATCCAAAAGTGTACGCTGTGCAAACGAGTGCAACTGCGGTCCAACGCTGTCTTCTCATGACCACCGACCCAGGCGATCTGGTGCTCGATCCAACCTGTGGCAGCGGCACGACGGCCTATGTCGCTGAGAAATGGGGCCGGCGCTGGATCACGGCTGACACAAGCCGCGTGCCTTTGGCCCTGGCTCGACAGCGACTTTTGACTGCCACGTTCCCCTGGTATGACCTCAAGGACGACAATCGAGGGCCAGCCGGTGGCTTCACATACCTTCGAAGGCAGAACAAGAAAAGGGAGGAGGTCGGCGGGATTGTTCCGCACGTCACGCTCAAATCCATCGCCAATAACGAGCCGCCGGCTGAAGAAGTGCTGGTGGATCGGCCAGAAGTTGAAAATGGCATCACCCGCGTGACCGGTCCCTTCTGTGTCGAAGCGACGATTCCTACGCCGGTGGATTGGGAAGGCGACGGGGTCGAGGATTCCGGTACGGTTTCAGCCGAAGCCTACGGGTCCTTTGTAGATCGGATGCTCGAAGTGCTGCGCAAGAGCCCGGTACTGCGGCTCGAAGGCAACAAGACCGTCACGTTCAAGAATATCCGCCCACCGGCGAAGACGTTGTCGCTTTCTGCCGAGGGATTGGTGACCAATGGCCGGGAGAAGCCTGTCGCATTTGTATTCGGGCCGGAGAACGGCGCAGTTAGCGAGAAGCTGGTCTATGAAGCGGCGCGGGAGGCCCATGCGAAGAGCTACACCCATCTCTATGTGATCGGCTTTGCCATTCAACCGAATGCGCGCACCCTTGTGGACAAATGCGCCGACGTAATGGGCGTGCCAGCCACCTACGTCCAAGCGACGCCGGATTTGATGATGGGCGATCTACTCAAGAATATGCGGTCGAGTCAAATCTTCAGCGTGTGCGGGCAACCGGAAGTTCAAGTAAAAAGGCAAAAGGAAAAAGGTAAAAGTGGGGACACGCAGTATCAGGTTGAGCTACTTGGTTTAGATGTCTTCGACCCGATCACGATGGAGGTCACACATCGTGCCGGCGAGGACGTTCCAGCTTGGTTCTTGGATACGGATTACAACGATCTCTGCTTCCATGTCTCGCAAGCGTTCTTCCCTCGCACCAGCGCCTGGGACAATCTGAAGAAAGCGCTCAAGGGCGAGTATGAAGAATCCGTGTGGGATCATCTTTCCGGGGCGACGAGTGCGCCGTTCCAAGCAGGCGAGCACAAGCAGATTGCCGTCAAAGTGATCGACGATCGGGGTAACGAATTGCTGGTGGTGAAGAAGCTTGACTGATGTTGACGCAAGCGCAGGCAGACAGACTTATTGCGATTGTTAAAGAAGCGGAAAGAAGCGACCCTCTGAATTGGCAATCAAACAAGATGGAAAACGAGACATTGGTTGCCATCGAGGAGAGAGGTCTTCAATTCATTCTCTCCTTGAAGCGAAATCCATTTGAAATCCGGCTTCACTTTCGAACCAGGGATCGAGATATTGGCCTCGTTCGGTTGGACAACAGTCATTACCACCCTAATCCAGATGGCACCGAAATTCTAAATCAGCCACACTTACATGTGTTTCGCGAAGGGTTCGGATTAGCCTGGGCCGAGCCGGTGACTTGGTGCGATCTTAACGATCCCTACGGTACCCTAGAGCGATTCCTTGGGATCATCCGTGCTCGTTTCCCAGGCGGAGTCCAAGTGGAAATGTACTGAAATGGCAACTGCACCTTCACAACGAGACTTGGCGAAGGATTATCTT
Organism: Nitrospiraceae bacterium; assembly: GCA_016650275.1. Lineage (GTDB taxonomy): Bacteria > Nitrospirota > Nitrospiria > Nitrospirales > Nitrospiraceae > Palsa-1315. Next base: position 5,170 of record JAENWB010000154.1, read on the forward strand.
GCTTGGCTTCGCGACAGAATCAGAACTGTCCAGCGTGGCGATGTGTCGGTTTTGAGCACACC
>JAENWB010000155.1:0-5338 GCA_016650275.1 Nitrospiraceae bacterium
GCCGCGGCCACCTCACGATCATACCCGCTCAAGGATTTGGAGGCAGCGCTGTCTCGCTTAAAAGCGAAACAAACGGTATTTCTGTTCGATGGCATTGTGTCGCGTATAGGACTGGACAGCCGAAGCAAGACCGCCCCCCCCAATGGAATCCCACTGGGAGCACGACCCTCCATGTCATTGGAACCAGCGGCTTCGGGCGGGGGTTGGAGGACGGCCAGCACCGGCATGGGCTATTCACCTTCTATCTACTGCGAGCACTGCGCGGCGAGGCCGATACCAACAGGGATGGCGAGGTGACACTCGGCGAAACGGTGACGTATCTCAGCCAGAAAGTGCCCTGGGCTTCCAAGGCCCGCATGAACCAGGAGCAGCGCCCGTTCGCTGTTCCGGCCATCCGCCCAACCGACCCTTCCGCTGCCTTGGTATTGACCAAGCTCGCGGCGATCCAGGGCACCGAAGCCCATTAACAGGATGCTCAAAAAAGTCCGCCAGCGCGGAGAAGGTGGCGGTTCAGGCTAAGGTCGAGGCTAAGATCAGAACGTCAGATCTTCACTCAAGCTTGACCTCGACCTCAGCCTTCCTGCTTGATGTGGTACACGATCGAAAGATAAAAAAAGAGGGTGGAGGATTCGGTCCTCCACCCTCTTGAACTCACAGCTACGACAAAACTACTCGCCTTTGCAGAAGGTCCGTTCGTAGTTGATGATCGTCCAGGCTTCTTGTTCGGTAATTGCGGCGGGGACCAACGGGACCATGCCCGTCCCTGCACTACCATTCTTGATCACCCAGAAGAGCTCGCCATCTTTCCGCTTCTTGTGGAACTTGCAGTTCGTGAAATTGCGGGGGCTTGGATTCAGAATCTTACCAGCCTCGCCCTGGCCATCCCCATTCTTACCATGGCAATTGAAGCAGGTACCCTTGCCCTCGAACAACGCCTTTCCTTTAGCAATGTTCTCCGGGGTCGCATCAACCGGATTCTTGTTGGCTCTCGCGTCGCTCATCTGATCCGCCGGAACGCGGGGCTTAAGCGGATCACGCTCTTCGGCTCCGACCACCGAGACCGACAGCATCATCAGCGCTGCGCTGATTCCCAGAAACTTAGAAAAATGCCCCATCAGACTTCCTCCTTTGTGTTAACCACCGCACATGAATTCGGCATCGGGCCGCTGGCTCACGAGAACCAAGTAAAAACGATGAAGTGCTTGAAAATATAACAACGGTCTTTCGTTCATGTCAAGCAAAGCTGGGTACTATCGGAAGGTCTCTCTACTCCGAGAGTCCTTCATTTCACTATCCCGTTCCCGGCCTGATATTCACTTCCACTGCGCTGGCATTTGTTCAGTCCTACCAGCAAAGTATCAAGGCTCGTGCCAAAACACCCACACGCGAAGCACGATATTCCAGCTAGTTGGGGGCCGGCACAACCCCTGGAGTCTCGGGAGTCTCACGGGGGTGGCACCATTGCGCCTCAGTCCCTGCTACGGCGCCCCATTACTCGACGTCGCGAGCCTGTACGTCCCTCCTCGAATCAAGCCGAGACCGCCAGCCGAGCAGGACGAGAACCTACGCCGAGTTGTGGAGTTACAGTACGGCCAGCCGAACCGGGTGTAGAGGGAACCGTGGTATGACCGGATGGACGGTGCTAGTAGGTTTCAAAAAACTATGTTGACACACGGAAGCTTCGATGGTCTGCACGTGTAACACAAGTAGGAGAACACTCCTGCAGGATGCTGAGGGCGGTTAGCGCTTGATGACAATATCGCGGGCGACTTTGCCGCTGGGGCCGAAGGGCTTTAGCGGTTTGCCATTGAGTTCGGCCTTGACCCCCCCAGCGTTACCGAGCGTCAGGATAAACTGGTCCTGGCCTTTCCATGTGGCCTTTTCTCCAGGCCTGAGCAAGGCCTCTTGAGGACTGCCGCCATCGATTTGAACGACGACCCAACTCAGCTCCGTTGCCTCAAGGTCGAGCGCCAACTGTACCTCCGTTGCTCCAGTCCCTTCGAGCGAAATCCCTCCCAGCGGCCCGTCGCTCCCGAGCGACGAAGGTGCCGGAGCTGTCAGTTCCGGCACAACTGAAGCTGTGGATCCTGGGCCGGTCACTGGCCTAGCATTATTGTCTTCGCCCGCCTTGGCTGACAAGTCAGCAGGCTCGCTCGGTTTGGTCTTGGGGGCAGGCGGAGCTGACGGGGCCGCCTCAGCCTGCTGGCTTGGCGGCGCGTCCTGAGATTCCTGAGTCGTTGGAGCGGCCCTCTTGGATCCGGAAGCTGGAATATCTGAGCTCGAACGACGAACCAGGAGCGACGACTGTTCTCGGCTTAAGAGAAAGATGAGCGTGAGAATCGCGATGCCGATCGCGATCGCGACGGCCTTTCGATTAGCTTGACGCTTCCGCTCTTCTTCCGCCTGCCTGACTTTCAAACGTTCCCGCTCGACTTGCTTGTCGTAATAGGCACCGGCCGATTGAGTGAATCGGTGGATCGCATCGTCTTCATCGAGTCCGAGAGACCTGGCATAGGACCGGACAAAGCCTCGCGCAAACACTTGATCGGGCAACTTGGCAAAGTTCCCATCTTCCAACGCCTTCACAAAGTCAGATCGAATTCGCGTCTTGGATGCAACCTCGTCGATGGTGAGCCCCTTGGTCTCTCGCACCTGCCTGAAAAATTCGCCCATCGATTCCATAAGTGTCTCTCTACGGCTTGAGCCGTGTCAGCAGTTCTTTCGCGGCTGCGGCATACTCGCCGCCCTTGTCGAGCGTCGTAACCTTGGTCAACGTTTCCCGTGAACGTCGTTCGAACCCCAGCTTGTAATACACTCGGCCCAGCTCCAAGTGTAATAGAGCCGGAGGAACATTGGGCGGATTGACCACTAAGGCATCCTCAAACGCTTCCATCGCGCCCTGGTAATCACTCTCGTGAGCTAGCGCCTGGCCAAGATGGAATCGGGCCAGGTCCGGCGTGGCATACAAGGGATTGGTCAGCGCCTGACGGAATGCGGCAATCGCCTCCGTCGACCGCCCCTGTTTCTCCAAAACCTGGCCCAGATAGGTGTACGCTTCCGAGTAATTCTCATCAATCTTCGTCGCGGCCATCAATTCTACCTCGGCTTGAAGAAATTTACCCTGCTGCGCCAGAATATGGCCGAGCCCGTAACGTGCTTCCTTGTTCTTGGGATTTTGCTGCACCGCCTTCTGGAACGACACAAAGGCCTTCTGCTGATCGTGATCCAGGCTCGCGACCCCTTCCTGGTAATACCCTTTTGACTTCTGCAACGACTCATCCGATGTTGCACAGCCAGGCAACCATCCGATCAGCAGGGTCACCCCAAGCAACGGGGGGACAAATTGTCGAGCAACCGAACCAGCAAAGAGAATCGACATCACGAAATGTCCTCAAAATGGGTCAATCGCTTAAAGGCTCGAAACCGCTCCTGAATCTCTTTGTAGTCCAGGATTTGCAAACGGTCAAGACTAAAGGCTTCTACAGTAAATGACGCCATGACGCTCCCGAAGATGATCGCCTGTTTGAAGGCCTCAACCGAACGATTGCCGGTGGCCGCGAGATAGCCCAGGAAGCCGCCTGCGAAGGTATCCCCTGCCCCGGTGGGATCGCGCACGTCTTCAAGCGGAAAGGCCGGAGCCCCGAACACCTGCTTCTCGTTGAACATCAAGACCCCATACTCCCCACGCTTGATGATGAGATGCTTGGGTCCCCGCGCGAGTACTTTTTGTGCGACCTTCACCAGATTCGTATCTTCGCCGAGTGCCCGAGCCTCTCCATCGTTAATGATCAGAATATCGACCTGTTCCAAAACCCGCCACAACGCATCCCGCTTGCCGTTGATCCAAAAGTTCATCGTATCGCATGCGACCAACGGCGGACGCGAAAGCTTCTGCAGCACATCCAACTGGAGCTCCGGATCGATATTGCCGAGAAACAACAGATCGGGGGACCGGTAGGCCTCGGGAATCTTTGGCCGAAAGGTTTCGAATACATTGAGTTTCGTATCGAGAGTGTGCGCTTCGTTCAATTGATGCGTGTACTCCCCTTTCCATCGAAACGTTGCCCCGGGCCTCCGCTCCAACCCCGTCAGGTCGATGCCACGGCTCTTGAGGAAGGCCAGGTGTTGCGGAGGGAAATCTTCCCCCACTACTGCGATAAGATCGACGCTGGTAAAGTAGCTGGCCGCAGTCGAAAAATACGTGGCCGAACCTCCCAGAACCTCGCTAACCTCCCCGAACGGTGTTTTCACCGTATCTAACGCGACCGATCCGACTACGAGCAGCTTCCCCATGGTTTACCGAATTCCTTTCTTCCCAGGAACAACCCGATCGATCAACAAGGCCAGCTTCCGTCGGAGCGAGGCGGGCATCCGATCCGGCGCCGTGATAATGGCATCCTGCAATGCGCGCTGACAGCTGCAGGCCTTGACGTTGGCCACCGCACGCATCGCCGTCCGCAACAGTCGTTTGGCCAACGTAATATTCTGACGGAGCGTGGTCAAGATCGCCTCGACGGTGACAGCCACTTCCGTCTCATGCCAACAATCGTAATCGGTTGCCAAGGCCACCGTGGCGTAACAGAGTTCCGCCTCGCGTGCGAGCTTGGCCTCAGGGAGATTCGTCATCCCGATCACACTCGCGCCCCACTGACGATACAAGCGGGACTCCCCTTTGGTTGAAAACTGCGGCCCCTCGATGCAGAGATAGACGCCGCCCTGATGTACAGTAGCGCCGACCGTATGGGCCGCGTCCAACAATGCCGCACCGAGCGAGGCACAGACCGGCTCCCCAAATGCCACGTGCGCAACAATGCCCCCCTCGAAAAATGTCGAAACCCGCCGTTTAGTGAGATCGATAAACTGATCCGGCAACACGACGTCGCCAGGCTTGATCGACTCCTTCATACTCCCGACCGCACTCACAGAAATCACCCGGCTCACCCCGAGCGACTTGAGCGCATAGATATTCGCGCGATAGTTGATTTCGGAAGGATTGATCCGATGTCCACGTCCATGCCGCGAGAGAAAGGCGACACGGATCCCGTCCAATTCGCCGAGCACTACCTTATCGGAGGCAGCTCCGAAGGGGGTTTTGACCGAGCGTTCCGTGACCTTTCGAAGTCCCTCGACGTTGTATAACCCGCTGCCGCCGATGATCCCGATGTCCGCGCGCGCGGCATTCCCCAGTCGTGTCATGCCTGGTCTCCAAGTGTAGCGAGAAATCGATCCACCTGTCCGATCACCAGCGCTGCCGTGTGCTGAATCGACTCCGACTCCTCGATCATCAACCACTGAATCCCCGGTTCCTTTCGAAACCAAGTCATTTGTCGTTTGGAAA
>JAENWB010000156.1:0-8739 GCA_016650275.1 Nitrospiraceae bacterium
AATGTGAGCGTGACGGGGGAGCTGATTAGCCCGATCGCGATGGATCAAGGGTTGCGGTTCGCGGTGCGCGAGGGCGGCAAGACCGTCGGGTCCGGCGTCGTCACCGAAATTCTGGCGTAATTCATTAGGGAGCGTGAGGGGTGAGGGGTAAGGGGTAAGGAGATGATGGCAGGATGTCGGCCATCGCTTCACGCTTCACGCCTTACGAATAAGAAGATGAGAGAGATCATTGATTTGGCATGCACGATCTGCAAGCAGCGGAACTATTCCACGATGAAGAATAAGAAAAACGATCCGGATCGGTTGGAGCGGAATAAGTTCTGCAAGTTCTGCCGGAAACACATCGCCCATAAGGAAGTGAAGTAAGCTGGGCTGCCGGCTCAATGGCTGGGTTGCCAGCCGTCGTAGGGGCATGGTGTCAATGGTAGCACATCGGTCTCCAAAACCGAGAGTCTGGGTTCAAATCCTAGTGCCCCTGCCAGTTGCTGCGTAGTGGATGGGTTAGGTTCAATACCGGCGGCTGGGCTGGATTGAGAGCAGGTCGGTCGCAGAGCGGGGACGGTGGACGGGGTGAGTGGGAGGGGGCGTTCTCTCTCTAAGAGCGAAGGTGAGGTGGGCATGTTCAGGAAGTTTACAGACTCTATTCGTGAGTTCTTCGATGATGTGCGCGGGGAGTTGAAAAAAGTATCGTTTCCGACTCGGGCCGAAACGGTCGGGTCCACGACGGTAGTCATTGTTTTTTGCATCATCATGTCTCTGTATCTGTCGTTCGTCGACTCGCTTCTTGTATGGGCAGTAAGCAAGATTCTGTGAGTCAGGGTCAGAAAGTGAGAGCCGCTGCATGGTACATAGTCAACCAATGATCCGAGGGTAGGGCATGGCAAAGAATTGGTACGTCATTCATACCTACGCAGGCTTTGAGGGGCGGGTGAAGACCAGCTTGCTTGAACGGGCCAATCAAATGGGATTGGTCGAAAAGATGGGACAGGTACTCGTGCCGACGGAGGATGTGATTGAGATCAAGGACGGCAAACGCCGAACGTCGCGACGGAAGTTTTTTCCCGGGTATGTGATCGTGGAGTTGGAGTTCCCGCTTATCGATGAAACCTTGCAGATGATCAAAGAGACGCCGAAGGTCACGGGATTTGTCGGCGCTGGTGCGCAGCCGACACCCTTGTCGGCGGAAGAGGTAGAGTCGCTCTTGAAGCAGGTTGATGTGGGGGCATCCGGGCCACGCGAACAGGTTAAATTCATCAAGACGGATAATGTCCGGATTATCGATGGTCCGTTTCTCGGATTTAATGGTGTGGTGGACGAGGTGAATCAGGACCATAGCCGGCTTAAAGTCTTGGTCAGTATTTTTGGGCGCTCCACTCCGGTGGAGCTTGGGTTCTTGCAAGTGGAGCGGATTTAACCTCCGAAATGGACGAACGCGCGTAGGAGTGTAGGACATGGCCAAGGAAGTATCGGCACAGATTAAGTTGCAGATTCCTGCTGGGAAAGCGAACCCTGCTCCCCCGGTCGGGCCGTCGCTGGGTCAGCACGGCGTCAACATCATGGAATTTTGCAAGCAGTTCAACGCGAAAACACAAAAAGAGGGCGATAGCATCATCCCGGTGGTCATCACGGTCTACAAGGACCGGTCGTTTACCTTTGTGATGAAAACTCCGCCGGCGTCCGACCTCTTGAAGAAGGCGGCCGGAATCATTAAAGGATCCGGCGTTCCCCAGAAAGACAAGGTCGGGAAGATCACGAAGGCGCAGTTGCGTGAGATCGCGCAAAAGAAAATGACAGATCTCAATGCCGTCGATCTCGAGGGGGCGATCAAGATTATTGAAGGGACGGCGCGCAGTATGGGAGTCGTGGTTCAAGGGTGAGGCGGTAGAGCGGGCAAGACGGCCCGTCGGGCTCGCGGACGACGCGCCAGTGAAGGAGCGCGGTCGACGCGCGCAGTACGGGCGTCTTGCCCGATCAGAACTTGCGATGGCATAGAGGGGGGAACGGAAATGGGAAAGAAGATGAGAACGGCGGTGGAAAAGCTTGAGCCTCGGGTCTATGCCTTGCGTGAGGCGGTTGATGCGGTGAAGCGGTCGGCCTACACCAAGTTCGATGAATCCGTCGATTTGGCGCTTCGATTGGGCGTGGATCCGAAGCGGGCGGACCAAATGGTGCGTGGCACGACCTCGCTACCACATGGCACGGGGAAGAAGGTGCGCGTGTTGGTCTTTGCCAAGGGAGAGAAGGAGCAGGAGGCGCGGCAAGCCGGCGCTGATTATGTCGGGTCCGATGACCTGATGGAGAAGATCAAGGGCGGATGGATGGACTTTGATTGCGCCATCTCGACGCCGGATCTTATGGCGGCCGTCGGGAAGCTCGGAAAGGCGCTGGGGCCTCGCGGGCTCATGCCGAATCCGAAGACCGGGACCGTCACCTTTGATGTCGGCAAGGCCGTGTCAGAAATTCGGAAAGGTCGTGTGGAGTATAAGGTCGAAAAGGCCGGGATTGTTCAGGTGCCTGTCGGGAAAGTGTCGTTTAAGCCTGAACAGCTCTATGACAATGCATCGGCGGTTCTTGAGGCGGTGATTAAAGCAAAGCCGGCCTCGTGCAAAGGACGTTATTTGATGAGCGCGACTCTCTCGAGCACGATGGGGCCTGGCGTGAAGCTCGATGCCATCGCGTTAGCCAAGGAATGGAGTTAGTCAGGGTGTTGCGGCGCGGAAGGGGAAGGGTTCGACTATGAAAAAGGACGAGAAAGCGACAGCGGTTGCGGAGTTGACGGAGACATTTAGTCGTGCACGGCTTGCCATTGTCACCGAAAGTGCCGGGCTCTCCGTCAACCAGGTCACGGAACTGCGCAAGCAATTGCGAGGTGCCAAAGCCGAATACAAGGTCGTCAAAAACACATTGGCCGCCCGTGCTGCTGAGGGCACGATCCTTTTTGGGGTGAAGGATTACCTCAAGGGCCCAACGGGGTTGGTGATCGGCTATGACGATCCGGTGCTTCCGGCCAAGATTCTTCGGGATTTTATTCTGGCGGAGAAGCGCGAGCAGAAGATTAAGATCACCATCGGTGTGTTGGAGGGCAAGGTGGTGCAGCCGGCCGAACTGGCGGCTGTTGCGAAACTACCGAAGAAGGAAGTCCTCATTGCAATGTTGTTGTCGGCCATGCAGGGACCAGCGCGTGGCCTTGTGTATACGCTCAGTGCGGTCTTGTCGAAATTTGTGAGAGTCATAGCAGCCATTCAGGACAAACGAAAAGGAGAAGGGGATATGTCAACGACAACAGCAAAATTATCACAGGAAGAGTTGATCAAGGCCATTGAGACGATGAGTGTGCTCGATTTGGCGGAGCTCGTGAAGGGGTTAGAGACCCGATTCGGCGTCACGGCTGCCGCACCGGTCGCCGCCGCCGCTCCTGCGGCAGGTAGTGGTGCAGCAGCGGCAGCCGAGGAGAAGACGGCGTTTGACGTCGTACTTGTGTCTGCTCCGGCGGACAAGAAGATCCAAGTCATTAAGGTTGTCCGCGAACTCACCAGCCTTGGCTTGAAGGAAGCAAAAGATCTGGTCGAAGGCGCACCGAAGCCCGTGAAAACTGGTGTCACGAAGGAAGAATGCGACGCCATGAAGAAGAAGCTCGAAGAGAGCGGTGCCAAGGTCGAGATCAAGTAGTCTCGATTTGACCAGTCTCTAGTGTCTGTGGGTGCCTGCCATGTGCGGGTACCCAAGCCTAACCATTGTAGTGGAGGACCGGCGAATGTCCGAAACGACTCTGCAAGAGTTCGTCGAGCGGAAAGACTACTCTCGCATTCATAGCAGCATCGAAATTCCTGATCTTATTGAGATCCAGAAGCGCTCCTATGAAGAATTTCTTCAGCGGGAGGTTGAGCCCGAGCGTCGCAAGGATCATGGGCTCCAGGCAGCTCTGGCGAGTGTCTTCCCGATTCCGGATTACAACAATACTGCCGTATTGGAGTTTACGAGTTACACGCTCGGAACCCCAAAGTATGATGAACGGGAATGCCTTGAACAGGGGATGACCTATGCCGTTCCGCTGAAACTCCGGGTACGCCTCGTCGTGTTCGACAAAGAAGACAAGGGCTCCAAGAAAAAAGTGCTCGACGTCCGAGAGCAGGAAGTGTACGTCGGCGAGCTGCCGCTCATGACGGAACGCGGGACCTTCATTGTCAATGGCACGGAACGTGTGGTGGTGAGCCAGTTGCATCGGTCTCCTGGTGCCTCCTTCACGCATGATAAGGGCCGGACGCACTCCAGCGGCAAAGTGTTGTACTCCGCCAGGATCATTCCCTATCGCGGGTCGTGGCTGGATTTCGAGTTCGATGCTCGCGACATTCTCTATGTGCGCATCGACCGTCGGCGGAAAATGCCGACGACCATTCTGCTGAAGGCCTTCGGCTTTTCAGGCGACGACTTGCTCAAGATGTATTATCCGGTCGAGGACATTCGTGTCGTGAATGGCAAGATGCTGCGAAAGCTCGACCCTGAGATTCATCAAGGGTTGCGCTGTTCGGCAGAAGTGCTTGAGAAGGGCGGCAAGGAGCCGCTGGTGCGTGAAGGGGCCAAGCTCACGAAGGGGCTCATCGCGAAGCTCAAGGCGGCTGGTGTGAAGGAAATCCCGCTAGCGCCGAGTGAATTAGTCGGGCGGGCAATCCTGACCGAACTGGTGGACTCCAAGAAGAACAAAATCGCAGAAAAAAATCAACGGCTCACGGCCGAAATCATCGAGGTGCTGCTCGAAAGCGATGTCGAAGAGTTTAAGGCAATCTATTTCGATACGGTCACGTCTACGCCGGTGATCTTGGATACTCTGGAGATGGATAAGACCACCTCCAAAGAGGAGGCGATGGTCGAGATCTATCGTCGGTTACGGCCGGGAGAAACGCCCTCGGTTGATACCGCGCGAGCCCTTTTCGATAATCTGTTCTTGAACTCCAAGCGGTACGATCTCTCTCCGGTCGGGCGTCTGAAGTTGAACAAGAAGCTCGGCCTCGATCTGCCCTTGGAGCAGCGAACGCTGACGGCGCAGGACATGGTAGAGGTGATTCGCTATCTCGTGAACTTGAAGCTTGGCAAGGGCGAAATCGACGACATCGACCACTTGGGTAATCGCCGTGTTCGTTCTGTCGGCGAGTTGTTGGAGAACCAATTCCGACTTGGACTGGTCCGCATGGAGCGGAGTATCAAGGAGCGGATGAATCTGTTGGATATGGAAACGGTGCTGCCGCACGATTTAATCAATGCGAAGCCCGTCGTCGCCGCAGTGAAGGAGTTCTTCAGCAGCAGCCAGTTGTCTCAGTTCATGGACCAGACGAATCCGCTCGCAGAAATTACCCACAAACGGCGGCTTTCCGCGCTCGGTCCCGGCGGGTTGACCAGGGAGCGGGCGGGGTTCGAGGTTCGCGACGTCCATCCGTCGCACTACAGCCGTATTTGCGCGATCGAAACGCCGGAAGGCCCGAACATCGGCTTGATCACGTCATTGGCGACCTATGCGCGCATCAATAAGTTCGGGTTTATCGAAGCGCCCTATCGCAAAGTGGTGAAGGGGCGAGTCACCGATGAGATCGAGTTTCTTTCCGCGATCGAAGGGGACAAGTACATCATCGCGCAGGCGAATGCGAAAGTGGATGCTTCTGGTCGCCTGGTATCCGAAACCATCTCGGCGCGATCTGCGGGAGATTTCGTGACGGCCACCTCAGACAAGATTGAATACATGGACGTGTCGCCCAAACAGGTGGTGAGCGTAGCCACGGCCTTGGTGCCGTTCTTGGAACACGACGATGCCAACCGTGCCTTGATGGGATCGAATATGCAGCGTCAGGCCGTTCCGCTGCTCACGTCAGAGGCTCCGCTGGTCGGTACGGGAATGGAAACCGTGGTCGCGCGTGACTCGGGCTATGTGGTGCAGGCCCGACGTGCCGGCGTCGTGGAAAGTGTGGACGCCACGAGGATCGTCGTGCGTGCCGATTCGAAGGAAGGTCGGAAAAGGAATGATGCCGGTCTGGACGTGTATGATCTGATCAAGTTCCAGCGATCGAATCAAAGCACGACCATCACGCAGACGCCAGTGGTGCGGCTTGGGCAGCCAGTGAAAGTGGGACAGGTTTTGGCTGACGGTCCCGCCATTGATCACGGAGAACTGGCACTAGGTAAGAATATTCTCGTTGCCTTCATGCCTTGGGGCGGATACAACTTCGAAGACGCTATTTTGTTGAGCGAAAAACTGGTGCGGGAGGACGCATTCACCTCGATTCACATTGAGGAATTCGAGGTGGAGGCCCGCGATACCAAGTTGGGGAAAGAGGACATTACTCGCGACATCCCGAATGTCGGAGAAGAAGCGCTTCGCGATCTCGATGAGAGCGGGATCATCCGTATCGGGGCCGAGGTGAAGCCTGGAAATATTCTGGTCGGGAAGGTGACGCCGAAAGGCGAAACACAGCTTACGCCTGAAGAAAAACTTCTGCGGGCCATCTTCGGTGAAAAAGCGGGCGACGTGAAGGATACATCGTTAACGGTGCCGCCGGGTGTCGAGGGCATCGTCGTTGATGTGAAAATCTTCTCGCGCAAGGGGCTCGATAAGGACGAACGATCCAAGAGCATCGAAAGCGACGATGCGACGAAGCTCCAGCGTGATCACCACGAGGAACTCCGTATTATCGACGATGAAAAAACGAAGAAGATCAGAAAACTGTTGCTGGGGAAGGTGGTTGGTCGTGACTTGATGGATCCTGAGAGCGGCGATGTCATTCTGAAGAAGAAGGGCAAGCTGACTGCTGAGATTCTCAAGCGGTTGCCGGATGAGACTGTCCGCTACATCATTCTGAGCGATCCTGACGAGCAGAAAGAGCTGGAAGACGTCGAGCGGCGGGCGAAGGAACAGATCGAGATTTTACAGACGCTGTACGACGAAAAGGTTGGGCGGTTGAAGCGGGGCGATGAGCTTCCGCCTGGCGTGATCAAGCTCGTCAAGGTCTATGTGTCGATGAAGCGCAAGATTCAGGTCGGCGACAAGATGGCCGGGCGGCATGGAAATAAAGGCGTGGTCTCTCGGGTCTTGCCCGAGGAAGACATGCCGTGCTTGCCGGATGGGACGCCGGTGGAAATTGTGCTGAATCCACTGGGTGTGCCGTCACGTATGAACGTCGGTCAGATTCTGGAAACTCACCTGGGTTGGGCGGCCAAGGCATTGGGGATTAAGGTGGCGAGCCCGGTGTTCGATGGAGCGTCAGAAACAGAGATTAAGGAGCTGCTCAAGAAGGCAAACTTGCCGACTAGCGGGCAAACCATGCTGATGGACGGCCGAACCGGGGAAATGTTTGGTAGTCCCGTCACGGTCGGCTACATGTATGTCTTAAAGCTCCACCACTTGGTCGACGACAAGATTCACGCACGGTCGATCGGTCCCTATTCGCTCGTCACGCAGCAGCCGCTCGGTGGCAAGGCACAATTCGGTGGTCAGCGGTTAGGAGAAATGGAAGTGTGGGCGTTGCAGGCCTATGGCGCGGCGTCCACATTGCAAGAGTTCTTGACGGTGAAATCAGATGACGTACCAGGCCGATCTCGGATGTACGAAGCAATCGTGAAGGGTGAGCCGTTCCTGGAGCCTGGATTACCCGAGTCGTTTAACGTCTTGGTCAAAGAGCTCCAGAGTTTGGGACTCGACGTCGAACTGATCAAGTCGCAAGACTAACCCATTTGTGTGCCGGCCATAGCGGTCGGCATCAGAGGAGGTCATTACTTTGGAAGGCGTCTATACATTGTTTGAGAAGCCGCGCGATGCGGTGTCATTCGATTCGATGCGGATCCGGATCGCGTCACCCGAAAAGATTCGGTCATGGTCCTATGGCGAAGTGAAAAAGCCGGAAACCATCAATTACCGGTCGTTCAAGCCGGAAAAAGACGGACTGTTTTGCGCGAAGATTTTCGGTCCCATCAAGGATTGGGAGTGCAACTGCGGCAAATACAAGCGCATGAAGCACCGCGGTATTGTCTGTGACAAGTGCGGTGTTGAGGTCATTCAGTCCAAGGTCCGTCGAGAGCGCATGGGCCATATCGAGCTTGCGGCGCCGGTCGCACATATTTGGTTTCTCAAGGGCGTGCCGAGTCGGATCGGAACTTTGCTTGACATGAGCCTCAAAGGGCTCGAACGCATTCTCTATTTCGAGAGCTATGTCTGTGTCGATCCAGGATCGACAGATTTAACGGAGAAGGAGCTGGTCTCAGAGGAAAAGCTTCGCTCACTCCAATCCGGATACAGCCCTGGTTCCTACAAAGTCGGTATCGGTGCCGATGCCATTCGGGAGTTGCTCCGCAAGATCGATATCAATGCCAAATGGGATGAGATCAAGGCGAAGGCGAAGACGTCGGCCTCTGCAGCGCTCAAGAAGAAATATGCAAAGCAACTGAAAGTCATCGAGGCCTTCCGTAAGTCCGGAAATATGCCTGAGTGGATGATTATGGACGTAATCCCAGTGCTGCCACCGGAATTGCGCCCACTCGTGCCGCTGGACGGCGGACGTTTTGCGACATCGGACTTGAATGATCTCTACCGCCGCGTCATCAATCGGAACAATCGGCTGAAGCGGCTGATTGAGCTGAAGGCGCCGGGTGTCATTATTCGAAACGAAATGCGGATGTTGCAGGAAGCGGTCGATGCGCTCTTTGACAATGGTCGTCGCGGTCGTGCGATTCGTGGACCCAATAAGCGACCCCTCAAAT
>JAENWB010000157.1:0-10059 GCA_016650275.1 Nitrospiraceae bacterium
CATATGGCTCACGTCGAAGAGCCCGACATGGGAACGGACGATATGGTACTCGTCCACGACACCGCTGTATTGAATGGGCATCTCCCATCCGGCGAAATCGACGAGTTTGGCCCCGCAGGCTTGATGGTGCGTGATTAGTGGCGTGCGCTGCATGACGTGGCTCACAGGCCAAGGAGTTCGACGTCGAAGATCAACGTTGCGTGTGGAGGAATCAAGCCGCCAGCCCCCTGTGCGCCATATCCGAGCTTAGAAGGAATGGTCAGCTTTCGCTTCCCTCCCACTTTCATGCCCTTGACGCCCTCGTCCCATCCCTTGATGACTCGTCCAGCGCCCAGAGGAAAAGAGAACGGCTGGCCTCGGTCCACGGAACTGTCGAATTTCTTCCCATTCTCCAGCCAGCCTGTGTAATGCACGGTGACGGTCTGTCCCGCCTCTGCCGTCGCGCCGGTTCCGATCGTCAGATCGACATACTGCAATCCCGATGACGTCGTGACTTCATCCCCTTTAGCACCTGCTTCCCGAAACGGCATGATGGCTCCTTTTCTAATCGTCGGTCATTCAATCACGATGGCCGACGGCAACAGAGTAAAGTAATTATTGCTCCAGAAACTCCTACCAACATCTAAGCCGACGATCCTGTTCGAGAGCTCTATGAAAGTGCTGCGTTCACTGATGTTTCTTGCGGGGGTCAGGCTCGGAGAAAATGACCACACTCGCCGTGTAGCCGTGCAGAAAATTGCGTCCTCCGACCGGACCGATCTCCCCTTGGGCAAAGAATCCAGCCGTCGGGATTGGGCCGAGCCGCTCTTGCACGACGCCGCTATCGTGATGGGGTTGGCCGAAGAGTCCCTCTCCACGCCCGCAACAGCTGAACAGGAGGGCCCCGAGTGGGGGACTCCGGTGGTTCGTTCGATCCGCAGCCAGGAGAAAGTGCAAGTCGTCGCTCGCAGACTTCGCATCGCGAAGGTGGAACTGCACGGTCTGGCCTTCCTGAACGACGTCTCCGATTGCGACGGCTCCGGCCTGTTGATCCGCTCCGATGAGGTTTCGAACGAGGAAGTCGCCCCGCTCGAAATGACTTCCGTGCTCATCGATCACGATGCCCAGATGCAACGCACGGTGGGCAGCGCGGCGTTGGGCTCCCCCCAGGGATTCGAAGACATCCTGGAGCCGCTTCAAGGCCGAGACGCCGCCCAGTTCATAGATCAGGTTTTGCTCTGCTCTCGTCACGACGAACCGTTCGCCGATCGGACGGCATCCTTGCGAGGTCACGGTTCGCACGGCGATTGGTCCGGTGAGTTGCACTCCCACCACGCCTCCGTCGAAGCCCTGATCATTGAGGAGCAGTCGATTCTCTCCAGAATCCTGGCCTCCGCCGGCAAGGCCTCCGCCAACCTTTCCGTGAGGGTACCGATCGGTCATGAGAGACAGGACTTCCTGCATCGGTGTCGAAAAGGGATCAGCGAGGAGGAGAAAAGTCGAGTCCTCGAGTCCCGGCTCCGGCCACCCGGGCATGCGGATTTGGTCCTGCAGTTGAGACACGGAGATTTGGAGCGGAGTGAGTTTGACATCAGGAAGGCACGCGACCCAGACGGTCAGGGCTGCAGCGGTTTCAATTTCTTCGGAGCCGGCGATGACACCTTCACCGGAACAACCCAGACAGACCTTCGTCCGCAGTTCCCTCTGCAGCATGGCTGAGATCATGGAGGCTTTGGCCGCATGGTGGGCGGAAAAGAAGATGAAAACAAGATCGATGGGGGCCGTGCCGATTTGCCCCAGGATGGCATCCGCGAGATCGCGGGTGGCGGCCTCCGTATCGGTCTTGCGCGAGAGTGCGGTCGCGAATTGAAGCGTGGCGGGAGTAGTGGTGCCTGTGGAATGAGTCGTCATGGTATGAACGTGCCGTCTGCCGGTCTCCGATACGTTAGACCCCTGGGTCCATTCGTTCCGGGCGATCCTTAGCCAGCTTGTTATAGTAGCGCCACATGTAGGAATGGTAGTCGTCGAGTTGGGCCAGAAGATAGTGCAGTTCAGCGGGATCTTGTGTTTCCAAGGCATGAACCATACGGGCTTCTAAGAACTCGGCGAACGCATTGGTTTTCCCCAGCACGGTTATGAGACTTAAGCTCCCACCGAGTTGGTACTCGTTCATGGTAATCCTCCAGACGCAAGAGAGTCGCGAGAGGATAGCGAGGCAAGAGAGGGAAATGCAAGTGAGGGAATGCTCTGCCTCACGGGGGGCTGATTCTCCGCCGTTACTTGGCGCGGTGATCGAGGATGGTACGGAGTCTGGCGAGGGAGATCGCCTCGACGCGATGGCTATCGCGGCCCACTACCGTCGTCGCCATGGTCAGCGCGTTGAGAATGGCTTCTTCTGTGGCTTCGACCGTCGCCGTGATCAAGGGGTTCAGGTGCGTGTCGGCGAGGTGCGTCTGCTGAAACGTTGGCTCTTTGGGATAGTGGGGGATGATGTTCGCTGTGGAGAAGGCCAGCATGAAGTCGCCGCTGCCGTGGCGCGCGGTGGAGCCTGTGCGCGCCAGTCCCAGCGCGGCACGCTTCGCCAGCCGCGTGAGCTGGCGGCCATCGAGCGGAGCATCGGTGGCGATGAGGACGATGATGGAGCCCTCACTTTGTCCAGGTGAAAGAGCCTGCGCAATGGGAGGAACAGCCTCATAGAGTCGACCGACCGGCACTCCACCTACGACGAGCTCATGCCGTCGCCCATGGTTCGCATTGACGAGCACGCCGATCGTATACCCGCCTTCACTGTCTGGTATTCGCCGAGACGAGGTCCCGATGCCACCCTTAAATCCATAGGACACCATCCCTACTCCGGCGCCGACGGATCCTTCCTGCACGACTCCGGAGGAAGCGCCGTTGAGCGCGCTCACCACATCCGCTTCCGAGACATGCCGCCCTTGAATGTCGTTGAGCCGCCCATCGTCGCATTCGGCGACTACCGGAGTCAGGGTATCGTCGGTAATGCCAATCTCCGGATAGCGGGCGATCATCCAGTCCATGACCCCGTTAGCCACTCGTGGCACGTTGAGCGTATTTGTGAGGGCGATCGGATATTCGAGGAAGCCCGATTCGCTGATCCAGGAGAGCCCGGTCATCTCGCCGGTCCCATTGAGGACGAACGACCCGGCCGGCACTTTTTTGTGCCACACGTCGTCGCGAGGGACCACGACCGTCACGCCGGTTCGTACCGGGCCAAGACCAGGCTTGAGCGGCCCGTCGCCAGAGATGAGGGTGGTCTGGCCCACGGTGACGCCAGCCACGTCGGTGATCGCGTTGAACGGTCCCGGGGTATAGGAGCCGACGACGATGCCAAGAGCACGAGCTCGCAATCGGGCTTCTTCCGGGTCGCCGGCTTGGGCGGACAGCAACGGGGCTACGCAGATCCCGATAGCCAGGATTAGTAGCGGGATTGTCTGGCTGGCAGTGCCGTTAGACCTCATGGCTCGACCCGACATGGGGAACAGTGACCTCTATCTGGGGATGTTCTGCCTGAATGGCAGCGGCCAGCGAGAGCGCCTGTTTTTCTTCACCATGGACGAGAAAAATCTTACTCGGGCCTGGCTTGATTGCGCGCACGTAGGCCAAGAGATCCTGGCGATCCGCATGGGCCGAGAACCCGTTGAACTTGACGATCTGCGCCCGGCGCGGAGTGGGTACACCGAAAATCGGGACGACATCCCACCCTTCGACGAGCTTGCGCCCGAGGGTATGCTCGGCTTGAAAGCCCACGAAGACGATCACGTTCGCTGGGTCTTGAATCGCGTGCTTGAGATGGTGCACGACTCGGCCGCCTTCGCACATGCCAGAGGCGGAGATGATGACGCAGGGACCTTTCATGCTGTTCAGGCGCTTGCTGTCTTCCGGCGAAGAGACAAAATGGATATAGCGTGAGGCGAAGAGGTCACCAGAGGACGTGAAGGTTCTAGTGGTCTCTTCGTCGTAGCATTCTGGGTGGCGGCGGAAGACTTCCGTGGTCCGTGAGGCCAGCGGGGAATCGATATAGATCGGGATGGGATCGAGGCGGCCCTCTCCCACGAGTTCTTTGATCCGCATGACTAATTCCTGTGTGCGCCCGACGGCGAATGCGGGGACGATAATCTTGCTCTTGTAGGTTTTGGCATGGGTGAGGAGATCCAGTGCCTTCTGTTTCATGATCTCCCGATCGGCTTCGTGTAACCGATCGCCGTAGGTCGACTCAAGAATCAGCACGTCGCATGGCGGAGGCAGTTCAGGATCGCGAAGAATCGGCATGTTGGAGCGGCCAAGATCTCCGCTGAAGAGCACGGTGGTCGTATTGCCACGCGCGGTATATTTCATCTGGATAGCAGCCGATCCCAAGATATGGCCGGCGTCGTGAAAGGACGCGGTCACGCGTGGGGAGATCTTGAGCAGGTCTCCATATCGTGCTCCCTCGAATCGGCGGACAAGCTTACGGACATCGTTGGTATTGTAGAGTGGTTGGACACAGGCCTTTCCCCTCCGCTGTTCTTTCTTGTTGACGTAGCCGCAGTCACTCGCTTGCACACGAGCCGAATCTTCCAGCATGAGCGCTGTCAAATCGGCGGTGGCTCTGGTGAGGTGCACGTTTCCTGAGAATCCATGCTTCGCAAGCATCGGTAAGGCGCCGGAATGGTCGATATGAGCATGGGACAGCAAGACGGCTCCAATCGATTTTGGATCGAAGCCCAAATCCCGATTCTGACGAAGCGCCTCCTCTCGGCGCCCTTGAAAGAGCCCGCAATCCAACAGCAGGCGGCAACCGGGCATTTCAACCATGTGACGACTTCCGGTGACGGATCGTGCCGCGCCGTGGAAGGAGAGCTTCATGATGGTGTCACCCCATGCCAGCGCACGATCAGGTCCCAGGCTTCCTGGGCCGTTTCGGCGTAGTGAAATAAACGCAGTTCGTCCTGTCCGATCAGCCCATCCTCGATGAGCATCTGCCAGTTGATCAGGCGTTCCCAAAAGGCCTGTCCGACGAGGACGATGACCACATCCTGGACTTTGCCTGTTTGGACCAGCGTCAGCGTTTCAAACAGCTCATCGAGGGTGCCGAATCCTCCAGGAAACGCGACCAGCGCCTTGGCTCTGATCAAGAAATGCATCTTGCGGATAGCGAAATAGCGAAACTGGAAGCAGAGCTCCGGTGTAATGTAAGGATTGGGACGCTGTTCATGGAACAAGGTGATGTTGAGGCCAATGGATTTGGCCTTCACGTCGGCGGCGCCGCGATTCGCCGCTTCCATGATGCCAGGGCCGCCTCCGGTGACAATCACGTAATCGCAACGACCGTTGATCTGGCAGGTCGAGGAAACCAGGCGGCTGAACTCACGCGCCACGTCATAGTACTTCGAGAGAGCGAGTTGGCGCCGGGCGATCTCCACCTGTTGCTCACGCATTCGATCAGCGGGGGATCGTGCGGCTTCCTCTTCCGCGAGGCGGAGCGTGCGCGCAGCGGCAGCCTGTTCTTGTAGTCTTGCGCTCCCGAAGACGACGATGGTCGACCGGATCCCCTGTTCACGCTGAATCAACTCGGCCTTCAGGAGTTCCAGCCCGATGCGGATGGAGCGGAGTTCTTCCCGCTGGAGAAACTCTGTGTCGCGATCGGCCGGAATGTAGGAGGAGGATTCTTCGGCTGGCTTGATGGAATCTGGATCAGATGGAGGAATCATGAGGGCAATTATAGCGGGCTTAGAGATGTCCGGCAATTCCGGATGGGAGCGTCGCCCTAGAAGGGCCAGAACCAAACGACTGGCTCATCCGTGGTTCGTCGGGAAAATCCATAGGCGCGCACGGTCCACTGGGGATCGAACACCACCTGGAATTGCTCAGGTGTGATCCCGGTTTTGTTCAGGGTCATCGTGGGGGCGTAGGGCAAGACCAGGCGTGCCAGAGCGCCGAAGTCCAGGGCCGCTGACTTGGTATCGCTCCAATTATAGAGCGCCACGACCCCGAATTCAGATTCGGAGACCTCATCAGGGGCTCCGATGTGATCGGCCAGCTCGAGTATCGTCGTCTGCCCGATACGAATAAAATTGACCTGTTCCGTGGTCACGACGTCGTTGAAGACCACTCGGCGGACGGTACATCCGGTCCAGAGGAGCGTCAATCCAAGTGCACCGATGGTGCAGGCGCTGAAAATGGAACGGGTCGCCACGTTAGTCACCAAAGGGCCACAGTCGGAATTGTGTGCGGCCGGTGCGTTTGCCGTAGACCACTTCTTCGGCTATCCCGTTCCTATTGAAAAACACATAGAGATTATCGCTCTTGATATCCATGCGGATGAAATTCAGCAACAGGAGCAACATCGCGGGCGATTTCCCGTCATAGTAATAGTAGTGAAAGATCTCTCGATCGTTGCCTCTGACAATCCGATCCGGAGCACCGATCAATGAGACGACTTCCGCCATGGTCGTCGTGCCTTTTTTGATGGCCGAGATGGCTTCTTCTTGAAGCGGCTCGCCGATCGTTCCCCTGCTCACGACACAGCCTTGAGTCAGGACCAGGGCAAGGACGATGATGATACCAGCCAGCGGTTTGGAAAATAACACAATGCCTCCTTTTGCTAGGCTTCGTTTGGACGATCCTCCAAACCCTTTGGGCGTGCCAGAATAAAATCGGTCTCAAATATGGCATAGGATGACGGAGTGAGTCCCACTCTACGGTACACTGCCTGCGCAGCGCGGTTGCTCTCTTCGACGTACAGACGGACCCCGCAGACGTTCGGGCTTGTCTTGGCGGTGGCCATCACGGTTTCATGCATCCGGCGAAAGACGCTCTGGCGGCGCCAGGCGGGGTCTACATACACACTCTGAATCCACCAAAATGTGCCGTTGCGCCAGTCGCTCCATTCATAGGTGACCATCAACTGTCCGATGAGTTGTCGGCGGTCGCTCTGTTCTTGTTCTGCGACGATGAAGAAGCCCCGCGCGGGGACTTCGATCAGGGCGATGGTCCCGAGATGCAGGCGGTCGAGATCAAGGCGGCGGCCCTCTGTTTCAAAAGCCATGGCTGAACTGAACGACGCGATCGTCGCCGCATCTTCTGGTCTGGCGAGTCGGACGTTCAGGTGGTCGAGGACTGGCATGGGCCTTAGACCGTTGTCTTCGGGGCGTGCAACCATCCGGTTTTTGGCTTGTACAAACCGGCGGTACATTCCATCTTGATGGCGTCTTCCGGTGGCAGATTGATCGGATGTAGCTCCGGCTGGGGGACAAACGCGAGGAAGCCGGTGAACGGATGGATGGCCGTGGGCACAAAGACCATGAATAATGGTGTCGCTGGGGCGACTTGCAGCGCCGGCGGTGCAGCTCCCATGACAAACCCGATCGCCCAGAGACCGTCTCGAGGAAACGGGAAGGCCACCACGGTGCTGCGCCCGAAGCGAGAACGAAAATTAAGAAGATCGGTCATCCCTTTGAGGGTGCCGTAGACACTGCGGACCAGGGGAATGCGCTCGATCCACCGTTCTGTCTGGGTGATGATACGCCGCCCGACTACATGGGCGGCGATGGCGCCGACAATAACAACAAGGAACAGGAACAAGACGAGGGTGAGTCCTGGCCTTTGGCGGGCTCCGATATTCCACGGGAGGTCGTTGATCAATTCGTTGACTGAGTGAAATAGTGTGGATAGGATTAAGAACGTGGCCCAGGCCGGCACGAGGACCAACAATCCGGCCACGGAGTATTTCCACAAGTTCTTGGACATCGCCGCTTGTTTCCTTCTATATGATCGGGCGAGGATTGTAGTGTAGCAGAAACCGATGGGCGAAATAGAGTCTGCACGGAGGGCTTGATCTCATCGATATCGGTGCTCTATTCTGACCGTGGCTATCGGTCAGGCTCACACGGAGGGACGTTATGGCAGAACGTACGGAAGCAAGGCGTCCGGTCAATATCGACAAGGATCTTCTCGCGATTCTCTGTTGCCCCGACACAAAACAGGATGTGAGCTTGGCTGATGAGGCGCTGATTGCCAAGTTGAACGAGTCCGTGAGCCGTGGGCAATTGAAAAATAAGGCGAGCAAGCCGGTCACCGAACCCCTCGACGGAGGGTTGATCAGAGGCGACCGGAAGATGCTGTATCCTATCCGCGAAGACATTCCTGTCATGCTCATCGAAGAAGGCATCCCCCTGGAGGGGATGATCTAGCCGCTTGTTTCGGCAAGTACGCAGTGAGTCCTTCTCATCTGAACGTTCTGTTCCATGCGTGATAAGGGGAAGGATCCGTAGTATCTCGATGGTCGTTGAGGCGCGGCAACGGGCACAGCCGCCTATCGGTTGTCGGTCTTGGAGCCGGTCGACGTTCCGCAGTGCTCGCAGAGATATTCATATAGATTCCCGGTCGGGAGTACGAGCAGGAGTCGCTCGCGTGTGGGGGTCGCCACTCGGCAGGAAGGACAATAGAGCAGCGAGGCATTCAAAGATCTGAATTGCTCCGTCTGTTCCGAGGCACTCGGTCTCAGCGGTCGAGCTGTCCTGGAAGATAGACCGGTCGGCCACGTTGGGCCGGTTGGTTTACGCGGAAGTCCTGGCATCAAATAATTCCACGCAGATGAGGCAGTAATGGTCAATGCCTGGTGTCCGGCCTCTGGATGCTCGCCTGTTCACCATGAGGCGTTGGGTCCGTTCTTTGACGGGAACTTGGGGCCGTGCCGAAATAGTTTCCACCCCCCCCGCCCTGCTTGTACGAGTGCGTAGACCGCTAGTCCGCTCAACAAACCGTAGAATCCGGTCGTACCCCATGGCCACAGGCCCGGGGCATGCATGACGACGCCGACCGCGATGTGGCCGCCGACTCCCAGGCAAAGCGCGAAAATGATCCATTCTCGCATCATCTTAATGATCGGCCATGCGTCATGGGAGGCGACAGGTGAAGTTGGTACGGGAAGCCCGATCGAACAGGAGCGTTATACCGCCGGCGTCTTGGCTGACTCAATGTCCGTTGCTGTGATCAGGCTGGACAGATAATCTGCGACAAAATTGAGAGCCTCCTCTCGGCCGTCCGCACGACGTCCCTTTTCTCGCCGCTGGACCGACAATTCGTGATCGAGATCGGATTTGACTTCCGTGAGCACTCGCTGGAGGGACGAGGGAGTCAAATTCGCATCCATGTCTTCGAGCTCTTGGCAGCGATCAAGCACCCAATTCAGCCCTTCGATCCGTCCGGCGTAATGTTCCTGCTCCGCGGTGTCAATCCGTGACATCGTAGTGGCAAATGTTTGGGCTTCGTAGATGAGATTATAGAAGCTGGTCACTGCTCGCTGTAGGGTAGGATTCATGTCACTCCTTTGCAAGTTATTAGCCGTCCAATTATACACGAGAATGCCCAGGCGACAAGGAAAAAAATGCTGGGCTAGGTAAACAGGAGAGAATGAAACTCGTTCATGAAACCGTAATAGAGCGGGGCGAAATCTTTAAGGCACTCGGGGCTGGTTTCTTTAAGACGCTTGAAGAAGAGGATCTGTGCGCGAGAGTCTATCTGTTCCAAGAGATGGCCCAATTGAGCCATGGTGTAACTGCCGGTTGGGACACTGAGGACGTAGTGCACGAGGCGCTCGACGAATTGCTGAGCGAGATACTCGCTGGCGAGGTAGCCCTCCGGGAGTTTTCCTGAAGCCAGAAACTCGTCGAAAGGTATGGCTTGTGCGGCAAATGGGATCGGTGGTTGCTGATGAGCGGTCACGCCGATGCTACCCCAGCTTATGAAAGAGGAATGTCCTTGTGCTGTAGCAACTCTACTGGACCAGCTGGGGTGCGTCAAGTGCACAGAAGGGGCAAGCCAAGGCCTGAGCCGAAAGACCGGTGCAGACCCAATAGGCCTTTGGGCCAAATAGAAGGGGCGGAATCCATTCAGGGATTCCGCCCCTTCTATGAAGCATGGCCTAACTGAACCTTACAGCCAGGTGACGCGCTCGGCCGGTCGAATGTAGATCGGCTCTTCGACTTGGATACGCGCCACTTCCTTGCCCGACTTGTTGAAGCCCAGTACGGTATCGTTATACATCTCGAAACGTTTGCCGTGGATCTGGGTCTC
>JAENWB010000158.1:0-3363 GCA_016650275.1 Nitrospiraceae bacterium
GATGTTGCAGAACGCCAAGAGCGGGGCCTGCCAGGAAGACTGTCACTACTGTTCCCAATCTGCAATCTCCAGCGCCCCCATCGAACGCTATAACCTCGTACCCCGGCAACAGATGCTTGAAGGCGCCCGACAAGCGGCGGCATCGAAGGCCCAACGCTATTGCATCGTCATCAGCGGTCGGAGTCCGTTGGATCGGGAAATCGACGAAATCGCAGGCGCCGTACGCTCGATCAAGCAAGAAATTCCGATTCAGATTTGCTGTTCACTGGGCCTCATGAATGAACAACAGGCCAAGCGACTGAAGGCTGCGGGTGTCGATCGGGTGAACCACAACTTGAATACGAGCGAAGCCTTTCACGCCTCAATCTGCACCACGCATACCTTCCAAGACAGACTCAACACCATCCGGAGCGCTCGAGCGGCAGGATTGGAAATCTGTTCCGGTGGGATCGTCGGAATGGGAGAGAAGGACGAGGATCTCATCGACCTCGCGATGGCCCTCATCGAGGTGAAACCGGACTCGATTCCACTGAACATGCTTCATCCGGCGGCAGGCACGCCGCTAGAGCATTGCGATCAGCTTACCCCGCAACGCTGCTTGAAAGTCCTCTGCCTCTTCCGCTTCCTTCACCCACATACCGAAATCCGCATCGCCGGCGGCCGCGAGCATAATCTTCGGTCCCTCCAGCCACTTGCCCTCTATCCAGCCGATTCCGTCTTCGTAAACGGCTACCTCACGACACCGGGCCAGCCGGCCCCCGAGGTCTGGGGCATGATCGAAGACTTGGGCTTCAAGATCGAAGTCGATTACCAGCAGCCAGTCAGCACCTAACCCACACTCCAACTTCTCCTCGTCCATCTCGCGGCCCTCTACCACCGGCTTGCCTTGCTGCCCAGCCAGCGGGCCAGTAACCGACCCCCAGGGCCGCTACAAACGCTAAGACAACAGTCTGCAACAGAACGTCGCTTAGGACTAACCTGCTTCATCCTGCAGCATAGTTCCTCGCTCATCATCATGCGGGAACCTCTTTCTTTCAAAGCAGTTACAAGTGTTTCGCTTTGACACCTGCCTGATTCTTGCTACAGTTTGAACACGATGCTCACTATGAAATGTCTCGATTGTCAGGAGGACCTTATAAAGATTCCGACAAGCCATGGTCCGGAGCTCGATATCTGTTCCTCTGGACACGGGCTATGGCTCGATGTGGGAGAGGTGATTTTTTTCGTTGAGGACTACGTTTCACTGAAGCGGGCTATTGGTGACACGGGAGGCGTCGCGGTCAGGACAGAGACACTGTGTCCTCGATGCGAAAATCACATGGAGCCCGAAACGGTATCTCAACCGCCCTTCCTTAGCTGCGATTCCTGCCACGGATGGTGGCTTCCTCGCGGGAGCCTCACTCGTCTGAATGAGACCTACCGAGGCGCCGCAGTTCCGATCAAGATCCATGAAGCTGAGCTGTACACGCGGGCTGCAGCGAGACATCGTGCAGTCAACGACACGTTTCGCGATCAACCTAGGTTCAAGAAGAAGCGCCCCAATCCACAAGGCATTTGGTTCTGGGTCTTGTTCTTCGGATTCGCCTTTGTGCTAGGAGGGCTCATCCTAGTCGCGGGGATCGGTAAAGCCATGAAAACCGCTCAGTGGAGCCAGCCACTGGATCAAACCCTGTTGTACTTGGCGGCTGGTACCGTAGGAGGTTTCGGACTCATCGTCTACGGATGGATGGTTCATCAGCGGAAGCGCTTGATCGAAAGCATTCCGACCTCGACTATTCGTTCACTCGCTCTGGGGTTAGTCGAGATCAGTGGACAAGCACAGCCCGAGGAGGGCCTCCTCTCCGCACCCTTCAGCGGGCTTCCCTGTGTGTTCTATTCGTATGCCGTTGAAGAGCATGTTGGCTCCGGGAAGAATGCTCGGTGGGAGACCATTGGCAAGGGCACATCTGAACAACCCTTCTTTGTGAGCGATACAACCGGACGAGTGCTCGTCGTGCCCCTTGGCGCTGAGCTTATCTTGCCGAACGAGCGCACCTATCGAAACAATTGGCTCGGAGAATTGCCCCCCACCACAATCACCGGACTGGATCGATTGGGGATTTCGACCGAACGCTGGATGGGAAGCAAGACACTTCGGTGCCGAGAATCGTTTCTCCTACCGGAAGAGCAGGTCTACGTTCTCGGAACCGCCCATGAACACCTCGGCACCAGAGAGAGCGTCGAAAACTCTACTCGTATATACATCGGTAGCAGCCAAGATCATGAGTTCATCATCTCGGATCGAAGCGAAAAGGACTTACTGTCCCGATTGCAATGGCAGGTGTTGGGTTTTGGAGTTGGAGGCCTGACGCTTGCTGCAACCTGTTTGATCATCATCTTCAAGTACTACCTGACAACAAAATCGTAACAATCATACTCAAAAGGAGAACACCCATGAATGGCACATTACTGATCGGAATCCTGCTAGTTATTGGACTGATTGCACTTGTCGCGTATGTGGTCGGCGTCTACAACATGCTGGTCCGACTCGCCAATAATATCGACAAGGCCTGGTCGAATATCGACGTCATCCTGAAACAACGTCACGATGAGCTTCCCAAGCTGGTCCAAGTCTGTAATAGCTACATGACGCACGAGCGGGAGACCCTGGAATCCGTGACCAAAGCCCGCAATGCGTATGGCGCTGGCTTGAATATCAACGACAAAGCACAGGCGGAAAATCAGATCGTCGGTGCCTTAGGAAAACTCTTCGCCGTGGCCGAACAGTATCCAGATCTAAAAGCCAATCAAGAATTCTTAGCCATTCACCAGCGCATATCGGCACTGGAAAGCACCATTGCCGATCGGCGTGAGTTCTATAATGACTCGGTCAATCTTTACAATATTGCCATCGAGCAGATCCCTACGCTCTGGGTGGCGCAGGAGGTCGGATACACAGCGAGGCCGTTACTGACAGTTGCACCGTCTGATCGCAAGGACATGCCGCTCGCTTTTGCCAATCGTACGCCTATGGCAGCGTAGACACACTCTTACCAATGATTTTCCCAAGCTTGCTCACATTCCCTCTCCCGAGAAGCGGCCTGGCTTGGCCCTAGACTGCGCACGCTTCTTCTTATCCCCGATACTCCTGAGTGAGGGCACCCTTGTTGGTCCCACTGCGCCCGTCGAGCGAGGTTGCAGATGATCCATCAAAGCTTGCTTGTTTTCTCTTCAGGGATGGGGGCTGATCGATCTTCCACTGCGCGCGTCCAACGAGGGCTTTCTTAAGCCGCGCGTTGCGCGAGCACAGAAGATCATCAGACTCCTTCCCGCCTCTGCTCCTGGAGCACAGGACCAATAAAGTGGTCTCACTCCTCCCGCAGC
>JAENWB010000159.1:0-33848 GCA_016650275.1 Nitrospiraceae bacterium
AATATGGCGGAAGGACTCGACGTGCAGGTCATACTTCAGCTTCCCGACCAGTCACCACCAGTGAAAGTCGAACGAGCCTCAGTGCGCTGGGTTTCAGGCCGTGCCTTTGGCCTGAGCTTCATTCTGTTCTTCCCGTCCGAGCGAGCCCGCCTCCGCACATTCATCGAAAAAATCAAATAACGTTCTCGGTTCTACTTTCCACACTCCACAAGCAGCGCGGTCTCACGGGCTCCCGTGCTCTAGCCCGCACAATAAGAATGTACTCACTCGATGTGCGCAGTTGGAGTCCATGAGACCACACTGCTATTCGACAATCGTCACCGTCATCTCAATCCGATCGTTCGGTAGATCATGGTCGTTTCTCGGCACGTTCACAATCTTATCGGCGACGCCAAGGCCTTTGATCACCTCACCAAACGCCGTGTATTTTCCATCGAGGAAGGGGGACTGCTCGACGACAACGAAAAACTGCGACCCCGCTGTGTCAGGCTCGTTCGCTCGCGCCATCGACACAATGCCCCGCTTGTGAGGAATATCGCTGAACTCCGCCTTGAGCAAGATGGGATTGCCCTTCTCATCTTTAGGCCCACCCTGCCCATAGGTGTCCTTGCGCAGTGAGTTCTTGGTATTTGGATCACCACCCTGGATCATAAAACCTGGGATAACCCGGTGGAAGATCGTCCCATCGTAAAAACCTGACTTGGCCAGCTTGATAAAGTTTTCAACATGCTTCGGGGCCACATCAGAATACAACTTGATATGGATGTCTCCAAACTTAGTTTTGATAATAGCTTTGGGAGCGGGGGCCAAGGGAGGCGCAGCCGGTCTCACGTCAGCCTTCCCTCCACAACCCGTGAGGAGACCGATCGCCAACAGCACTCCACACAGCACGAGGCTTCTCATGGCAATAGAATCACGCGTCATAGCCCACCAGCCTTGCATCGTTTACTCAACCACCACGACCGTCACCTCCGCCCGCTCCGTTGGAAGGTCGCGGCTGTTCTTCGGCAAACTGACAATCTTGTCCGCCACCTCCATCCCCTTCACCACCTCGCCAAAGACCGTATACTGCCCATCGAGAAAATTCGAATCCTTGACGACAATGAAAAACTGCGAACCGGCACTGTTGGGATCGTTCGTGCGCGCCATAGAGAGAATCCCACGTCGGTGAGGAATGTCATTGAACTCGGCCTTGAGCCGCTGACTCGGACCACCCTGACCGTAGGTCTCCGGCTTATTCAGATCTTTGGTGTTGGGATCGCCCCCCTGGATCATGAAACCTGGAATCACCCGATGAAAGATCGTTCCGTTGTAGAAGCCGGATCTCGCCAACGCGATGAAATTTTCGACATGCTTGGGCGCCTTTTCAGGGAAGAAGACGATATCCATGTCGCCAAACTTTGTTTTGATAATGGCCTTGGGACCTTTCGTACCTTCTGCTTTCCCCGCTAGAGCCTTGTCAGCTGCAAAGAGGGCACCCATACCCAGCAACAGACTCCCACCGAGCACGAGCATTACCGCCACCATTTTCACCATGATTCGTCTCTGCATCATCAGCCTCCCTGGGATAATAACTGATCTGGTTGCGACAGCATCCTACCATGACGACCGGATTTGCAGGGTACTGAAACAGTCCGCCAGTCTTCTGGAAGGTTACGGCTCAGGTCAAGGCTGAGAAAAAAAGAGTCTGATCTTCGATCAACCTTGACCTCGACCTCAGCCTAGTTCACTCGCTGCGGGCCATCGACATTCTGGCGTGCCAAGATCGTTTTTTTGCGCAGCCTGTTAGGTCCCTACCTGTCGGAGGGCCTGCTTCGCCGCCTGTTGCTCTGCTTCCTTCTTGCTTCGCCCGGACCCCATGCCCACGACCTCGCCTTGAATGGACAGTTCCACCTCGAATAACTTCTGGTGGTCGGGCCCTGTTTCTCGAACGGTCACATAGCGTGGCAATGCGTCATGCCCTTTTTGACACCACTCCTGAAACTGGGTCTTGTAGTCGCCCGCTCCAGGCTGCTCCTCTTGCGCGGCAATATGCGTGAGTTCCTCTGAGAAAATGTGGCACGTCACCGTGCGGCTTGCCTCGAATCCTCCGTCAAGATGAACCGCCGCAAGCACCGCCTCCAGCGCATCGGCCAACAACGAGTCTTTCTCACGTCCCTTCGAACGATCCTCCCCGCGCCCGAGCTTGAGATGTTCCCCCAGTCCGAGCCGCCGGGCTACCTGCGCCAACGATGCCTCACTCACCAACTGTGCTTTCAGTTTCGAGAGGGTTCCCTCTGAAGACTGCGGCAACACAGAGGCCAGATACTCACTCATCACAAGCGACAACACGGCATCGCCGAGAAACTCGAGCCGTTCATTATGTTGAGGCGAAGCCGTTTTCTGTTCGTTGACGAGAGAGGAGTGCGTCAAGGCTTCCTCGAGCAAGGCAAGGGCCTTGAATCGATAGCCCAACGAGAATTGGAGCGAGTCGGCAGAAGACGCTGAAGTCATAGTGGCGAGCACATCCCTCGCACAGGCCTGTTAAGCATTGGGATTTCTCACAGGATGCTCAAACCGCCCGCCAGCCTGTCTTGTTCATGTGGTCTGTTCGGTCTGTCTGGTCTCTCTCGTCTGTTTGGTCTGTCTTGTCTATTTGGTTGAATCAGACTAACCGGATAGACCAGATCAACCAGAGAGACCAGACAGACCGGGCTTGTCACAAGCGTGCGACCAGTGAAGTTCTGGCCTACCCACCTAGTTGTTCCGCAGCCGGCTGAAGAGCAGGCAGGCATTGACCCCGCCGAATCCAAAAGAATTCGATAGCGCCACCGTCACCGTAACCGGTCTGGCCCTGTGCGGAATATAGTCCAGATCGCAGGCAGGATCAGGATAATCCAGGTTGATCGTCGGAGGAAGTATCCCGTGGTGAAGCGCCAGAACCGTAAACACCGCTTCAATCCCACCGGCTGCCCCGAGTAAGTGGCCGGTCATCGACTTGGTCGAACTCACCGGGATGCGGTAGGCCCGCTCGCCGAACACCTGCTTGATGGCCTTGGTCTCAATCGCATCCGCCATCGTCGACGTACCATGCGCGTTAATATACCCGACCTGGTCCTTGCTGATACCGGCGTCCTTGAGCGCCAGCTCCATGCACCGGACTGCGCCTTCTCCCTCTTCAGACGGGGCAGTAATATGGTAGGCGTCGCTGTTCATGCCGTAGCCGATCAATTCGGCATAGATCCGAACGCCACGCCGGCGCGCATGCTCCAGTTCCTCCAAGACCACGACTCCGGCACCTTCGCCGAGCACGAACCCATCGCGATCCTTGTCGAACGGCCGACTCGCTTTCGTCGGGTCATCGTTACGAAACGACAAGGCTTTCGACGCTGCAAACCCTGCAACACCCAACGGCGTGATGGCGGCTTCCGCCCCACCCGCGATCATGACATCGGCATCGCCGGCCTGAATCAGCCGATACGCGTCACCGATACAGTGATTGCCCGTCGCACAAGCCGTCACCGCACAGGAATTTGGTCCCTTGGCGCCCAATCTGATTGCCACCTGCCCGGAAGCCAGGTTGATAATGGTCATCGGAATGAAAAATGGTGAGACCCGCCCGGGGCCTTTTTCCTGCAGAATCTTGTGATAGTGTTCGATCGACCCAAGCCCCCCGATGCCCGATCCGATATATACACCGACTTTCGTGGCCTCTTCCGGTGCCACGGTGAACCCCGCATCATCCACCGCCAGCTGGGCAGCGCCCACGGCATAATGGATGAACGTATCCATTTTTTTAATTTCTTTTTTCTCGATGAACTGGGCTGGGTCGAAGTCTTTCACTTCACCGGCGATTTGGGCATCGTACGCCGCAGGATCGAATTTCGTGATTCGACCGATGCCGGATTCACCGGCACAGATGGCCTTCCAGGTCTTTTCGACACCCGTTCCCAGAGGCGTAATCAGCCCCAGACCGGTCACCACAATCCGCCTGGTCGAACGAGGACTCATCACGTCCTACAACCGCTAGGCCTTTTCCTTAATGTAGTCCAGTGCTTTCCCAACCGTCAGAATCTTCTCTGCGTCTTCGTCGGGAATCTCGATGCCGAATTCTTCTTCGAGGGCCATCACCAGCTCAACCGTATCGAGCGAGTCGGCGCCGAGGTCTTCCACGAAACTGGCTTCGGGCGTGACCTCATCCTCTTCGACTCCGAGCTGCTCACCGATAATTTTTTTTACCCGTTCATCCACAGTACCCATTGATTTCCCTGCCTCCTTCCCCATCCTAGACCCTCCTTGTCGCTGCGAATCTGGCGCCGCAGCATCATACAATATTCTGTCCGCACAGTCGTCAGGGCATCAACATTCCACCGTTCACGTGCAATACGTGCCCGGTGATGTAGGCTGCATCGTCCGACACGAGAAAACGCACCGCCGCCGCAATATCGGCCGGTGTGCCCAACCGTCCCAATGGGATTTGCTTCTGGAGCGTCTCTTTTACCTCCGTCGACAATCCCTGCGTCATGGCAGTATCGATAAATCCCGGCGCGACCGCGTTCACCGTGACTGAACGGCTTGCATATTCCCGTGCAACCGTCTTCGTCAACCCAATCACCGCTGCCTTCGATGCCGCGTAATTGGCCTGGCCTACATTACCCATCACTCCGACGATCGAAGCAATGTTGACGATACGACCATACCGCTGCTTGGTCATTGGGAGCAAGACCGCCTTTATACAATTGAACGTCCCGTTTAAATTTACCTGGAGCACTAGGTTCCAGTCTTCCTCCTTCATCCGCAACAATAGGCCGTCACGCGTAATCCCGGCATTGTTCACCAGAATATCGACCTTCCCCCATTCCTTGAGCACCTGGTCGACCATGGCTTTGGTGTCCGCGGCGTCCGCCACATTCACTTTTACATTCAAAGCCTTGCGCCCCAACTGCTCCACCGCCGCAACCGTGTCCTTCGATCGGCTCTGATCAAGATCGGCGACCACAATATCAGCCCCGGCTTGAGCCAACGACTCTGCTATCGCCCGGCCGATCCCTTGCGCCGCCCCTGTGACAATCGCAACCTTACCATGGAGTGACATCCGCTCGCTCCTCATATACTTTCACGCACCGAATGCAGCGCGGGTCGCCTCAAGCGACTTAGGATCATTGACATTCAGGGTCACCGCTTCCGGCAGAATCCGTTTGATCAAGCCGCTCAACACCGTTCCAGGGCCAACTTCGACGAAGGTCATCACACCCATCGCAGCCATGGCCTTCACCGAGTCTTCCCAGAGCACCGACGAAGGAAGTTGACGTACCAACGACGCCTGGATATCACCGGCCTTGGTGATCGCCCTGGCTTCTGCATTATTCACCAAAGGCATCTTGAGATCGGACCACGTGATGGCCGCCAACTCTCCAGCAAGTCGATCGGCCGCCTTCTGCATCAGGGGTGTATGCACCGGCACGCTCACGGGGAGAGGGATCGCCTTCTTACACCCTTTGGCCTTTGCCAGTTCGATGGCCCGTTCCACGGCAACCTTTTCCCCGGCGATGACAATCTGGCCAGGCGAATTGAAGTTCGCCGCAGCCACGACTCCCACAGATGAGGCCTCTCGACACACCTCTTTTACCACGTCAGCCGCGAGACCGAGAAGCGCAGCAACAAGCCCAGTTCCCGGTGGCACCGCTTCGGCCATATAGTGACCTCGCTTCTGCACGATCGCCACCGCCTCACGATAGGTCACCCCCCCCGCAGCGACAAGAGCCGAGTACTCACCCAAGCTGTGACCGGCTACCGCGACCGGCGTGATCCCCAATGGCTCGAGCGCATGGAGCGCGGCGATACTACTCACCAACAATGCTGGCTGAGTATATTCCGTGAGATTCAATCGGTCCGCTGGTCCCTCAAAACACAGCGAGGCAATGTCATATCCCAGCACCGACGATGCCTCTTCGTAGAGACTTCTGATGCTCGGATAGGTCTCTACCAACGCTCTCCCCATCCCGACTGACTGAGATCCCTGGCCTGGAAAGACCAACCCAATACTGGATGACCTGGTTGATTGGAGAGTCACCATACT
Organism: Nitrospiraceae bacterium; assembly: GCA_016650275.1. Lineage (GTDB taxonomy): Bacteria > Nitrospirota > Nitrospiria > Nitrospirales > Nitrospiraceae > Palsa-1315. Next base: position 6,059 of record JAENWB010000159.1, read on the forward strand.
ACCGGAGTGATTACACGAGGCTACTGGTTACGCTCATTATCGTGGCACTCGAAGCTGGAATGGGCACACCATGCCGTTTCCGTGAGTTTAGATATCGTCGAATTTCCTTTGAATGTCAACGGGAAAAGTTGTTCGGCGGAAAGGCAAGTGGCGCGGGGATAGAAGCCTGCTTCAATCCGCCACATCACCATCGAATAAGAGCAGACGCCCACGTCAATCCGGCGCCGAAGGCCCCTAACATCACCAGGCTCCCTTCTTTGATTCGCTCCTGGCGCACGGCTTCATCCAAGGCAATGGGGATCGAGGCTGCTGACGTGTTCCCATACCGATCGAGATTCAGCATCACTTTCTCTGGCGGGAGTCCGAGACGCTCGGCGACCGCCTTGAGAATACGAACATTCGCTTGGTGCGGCACATAGAGGTCGAGATCCTCAACACGGAGATGATTCGCAGCCAAGGTTTCTCGCGCGACTTCTTCCAAGGTCCGAACCGCCACCTTAAAGGTCTCGTTCCCCTTCATCTTGATGTACTGCATCCGTTCCGCCACGACCTTTTCAGAAGGCGGCAAACGTGATCCTCCCCCCGGCACCGCAATCAAATCGCAGAGGGCGCCATCGGATCGAAGATGCGTAGACAGGATGCCCCGGTCGTTCTCACTGGCGCTGATGACTGCCGCTCCAGCCCCATCTCCGAACAAAATACAGGTGTTGCGATCGGTCCAGTCGGTAATCGCTGACATCACTTCCGACCCGACGATTAACACATGGCGCATGCCGGTTTTCACATAGGCATCCGCCACCGATAACGCATAGACAAACCCGCAACAGGCGGCCGACAGATCACAGGCCGCCGCACGCGTCGCCCCCAGCTGATGTTGAATCAGGCAAGCGGTGGCAGGAAGCGGATAATCACCGGTGCAGGTGGCCAACAGGATCAGATCGAGATCTTCCGCACTCACCCCCGCGGCCGTCAAGGCCCGCTCCGCCGCTTTCACCGCCAGATCAGAACAGGCTTCACCGGGACCGGCCACATGTCGCTCGCGGATACCGGTCCGTTCGACAATCCATTCATCCGAGGTGGCCACCATCCGTTCGAGGTCGGCATTGGTCAGTACCTTGGCCGGCACGTACGATCCGGTCCCTGCAATCCGGGCCCTCATGCCGACACGTCCTTGGTTGGCTTGGCTTGCGAGAGGCTCTCTTGAATATCACGCTGAATCAGTTCATCGACGCGACTCTCTGCCAATCCCTTCGCCCGGCGGATGGCATTCTTGATCGCCTTGGCGGATGAACGGCCATGGCAGATCATGGTAATACCATTGACGCCCAGGAGCGGCGCCCCGCCAAATTCCGCGTAATCGATTCTTTTCTTCAAGTTAAGCAGCGGCTTGGCAATGAGCGGATAGGCCAAGCGGCCGAAGAAGGATCCGGAGATTTCCTTGAGCAACAATTTCTTGATCGTATCGGCCACTCCCTCGGAAATCTTCAGCGCGACGTTCCCAATGAAGCCATCACACACCACCACATCAGCGCTCCCACTGTACACCTCACGGCCTTCGATATTGCCGATGAAGTTGAGTGGACTGGCCTTGAGGAGCTTGAACGCCTCCTTCGTGACCTCATTCCCTTTGCTGTCTTCTTCCCCGATACTCAACAGCCCGATACGTGGGTTGGGCTTTCCAAAAAGATATTTGCCATACTCATTCCCCATAATGGCGAATTGGGCCAGATGCTGAGCCGTACAGTCCACATTAGCCCCCACATCCAACATGATTGCCGTACCGGTCAGAGTGGGCAGGCTTGTCGCGATCGCCGGCCGCTCGACGCCCTTCGTCAGCCCGAGCAAAAAGAATGACGCCACCATGCTGGCGCCGGTGTTCCCGGGACTGACCACAGCGCTCGCCTCGCCACTCTTGACCAACTCAGTGGCAATCCAGATAGAGGAATCCCGCTTCTTACGGGCCACGGTAGCCGGCGACTCGTGCATCTCGACGACCTGCGAGGCATGCCGAATAGACAGGCGGGAGTCCGTGCAACCAAGACGGCGACATTCGGCGGTGAGAATGGCCTCGTCACCGACCAGCAGCACTTCGACATCACTTTCCCGGGCAGCCTGGAGAGCCCCTTCAATGGCCGGGGCCGGTCCATGGTCGCAGCCCATGGCATCAAGCGCAATCTTCATAGCGGCTGAGTACCCATCGAATGATGACGTGTCACGTGGTCACGAAAGAAGAGCAGCCGTACCACGCAACATGCGGCAGGAGTTTAGAGCAGTGAAATGATCGACGCATCAGGCAAACAAGCACAATCCCGTGATGATCCGCTGAGCCATCGAACCCTGCAGATACGGCCCAAACGGCCCCGCCGCGAACCAGCCTAGGACTCTTCGACCTGGATGACCGCCTTGCCTTTATACGTTCCGCAATTCAAGCAGGTGTAATGCGGCAGCTTGATCTCGTGGCACTGCGGACAGACGGACATGCCTGGCGGTGTGATGCGCAGTTTTTGTGTCCGCCGCTTGTCGCGTCGTTCCCGTGAATGTTTATGTTTCGGATTTGGCATGGCAACTCCTTCTCACTCTCGATAGCAGGCGGTCGCGCTATGATGCTGACGGTCCGCCGGTCTTGCGTTTCATGCCCTGGACCACCCGAAATGTCGGGATCGGTGGTTCCGCGGCACACTGACAGGGCCCCTCATTCAAATTTTTCCCACATCGCGCGCAGAGCCCCAAGCAGTCGTCGCTGCAGAGAGGCTGCATCGGTGCGGACAGGATCACGTGTTCACGCAACATGGGAGCTAGTTCCAACTGGTTGCCCTGATATTGATACTGATCGTCAGGCTCCTCTTCTTGTTCGGCCTCCACGACCGTCGCACGCGCCTTTCGGGGATCGACTCGCTTCGGATGACGCGGCGCGGACTTGGGCTCGGGGATAAAGGCCGCCCGCACAGAAAAAGCCAGCGGATCCTCATACTTCTTCAAGCACCGCACACATTCTCGGACGATCGTGCCTTCCAGCACACCGGTCACGGCAACCAGCCCTTCGACGTTGGTCAGGTCCAGACTCACAGCCAGCGGACCCAGGACCACGGCCTCATCCTCGGTGAGGCCGAGCTCTTCAGCCATCGCTTCACCAACCAGAGAAAGCCCATCGGCAGTTATGTCAGCCAGCAGCGGCTTAAGCAGATCCATCGCGGCACCTACCTGCATTCCCATCCCCAACGTGACCAGTTATCGCTCTTCTGCAAAGCTGATGAGGGCAATGTGCCGAGCCCGCTTAACGGCGGCCGTCAATTCGCGCTGGTGCCTCATACAATTGCCGGAGATACGCCGCGGGACGATCCGACCCCGCTCAGTTAAAAAGTTTCTCAGCAGCCCAACATCTTTGAAATCGATCGACCCTTTATCAATACAAAACCTGCAAGGCCGTCTGCGTTGAAAAAACCGCCCGCCACCGCCGCCGTCTCGGTCTCCGCCCTGTTCACGCTCCATAACCGTCTCCCTCTCAGTTAGCAGGACGCTGAAAAGTCCGCCACCGTTAATGGAAGGTTAAGGCTCAGGTTGAGACCGAGAACAAAAAGTCGAAACTCTGCTCAACCTTAACCTTGACCTCAGCCTATTTAGACATGCTCTTCGGGTTCATACCCGACATCATCATGCGCCGGCGCCTCAGTACCGCCGCCGCCACCACCGCCATCTTGGCGTTTCGGCATGAATGTCACCGTTTGGGCTACTACCTCGTGCTTGCTGCGCTTCTGGCCGTCTTCTGTTTCCCACCGGCGCTGCTGCAGCCGCCCATCGACGATGATTCCGTTCCCCTTGCTCAGGTACTGTCCACAATGTTCCGCTTGCTTGCCGAAGACGACAATGTCGACAAAACAGACTTCTTCTTTCAATTCATCACCCTGCTTATATCGCCGGCTGACCGCGAGGCCCAAACTGGCCACCGGCGTCCCGTTCGGCGTATACCGCAGCTCAGGATTCCGCGTGAGGTTCCCGAGGAGGATGACTTTATTAAACCCTGCCACCGGCAAACTCCTCCGATGACGCCTCGTGTGGCCGTGGCGGCACCAGTTCTTTTTTGAGGTGGACAGTCAAAAACTTGATGATGGGGTCTTCCAGCCGATAGGATCGTTCTAATTCACCAACCGTGATGTTGGGCGCCCTAAAGTAGAAGTGGACGTATGTGCCTTTGCGCTCTCGCTTCACCTCGTAGGCGAGTTTCTTCTTACCCAAGTTTTCTGATTTGATGAACTGCGCGCCGGTCTTCTCTGCCACCGCCTTCATCTTCTCGATCAAGGCAGCGGTCTCCTGGTCGGAGACAGACGCACGAATAATGAACAGAGACTCGTAGAGCTCCATGCAGCAATCCTCCTGGACAAAGGCCCCGGAACAAGTCCGGAGCAAGGTGTAGGCACGCTGGAGTCAGCCAGCGCGAAGGGGTGAAGTTATCACAGGCCTTGAGAAAGTGTCAATAAACAGCCGCCGATGGGCGCTCGCCTCACCTAGTTCTTTCGCTTGAACATTCGTGACGGTGCATTTGCTGGAGGCGAAGGACGGGGGCCTGATCCGCTGGGACTAGAAAATGATCTGCCGGAGGAATAGCCAGAATAGGGATAGGGGTAACCTGATCGATATCCAGGCCCATACCCATAGAATCCAGGATAGTAACCAAAGGGGCGCCACCAGAACCCGGGGCTAGAGTAGAAGGGGCTGGCCGGGTCATATACATCCGCATACCCGTTCTCCGGAGCCTGACTGAGCATGGCCATCCGTTGCGTCTGATGCAGCGACTCTGCGCAAGCCGTGAGAATTAACAGCAACACTCCACCGATGATAGTCCTCATCCATCGCGTCAACATGGCACCCTCCCTCAGAAATGGTAGGAGACGCCGACAAATAATTGGTGCGCCCTGTACGTACTGTCGAACCCCCCGAACGAACCGAAGGCATGATCAAAGCCAAACTTCGCATCCGTATATTTGTATTCCGTGAACAGCGCCACTTTAGGTGTCACGAATGCGCGAATCCCTGTGAGAAAATTGAAACCGATCGAGACCTGAGTGTCCGGTTGCGTCTCTACCGAACGACTCAGGCACGCAATCAAAATGGCAGGCCCAACGCCGAGATAGGGCTGAAAGGTCACGCCAGGGTACCGCAACAGAATATTCGCGCCGACATTCGTCACCGCCAAATGAATGCCGGGGCTATTGTCGAGGCTCTTCATGTGCGGCGTACTGTGGAAAACATCCAACTCGAACCCTAACGAACCGTGAAAGGGATACACCCCGACCTTTCCGCCATAGGCAAGACTGTTCTTCATGTCGAAGTCTTGCAGTTCTATACCGCTGAATGGACCTGTGGTTGTGACGTTGCGCAAGGAGTCAGCAAAGCTGTACCCGGCTTGGCCCGCCACGTACCATTCCGCCTGTGCCGGAATCGTAAGCAAGGCCACGGCTGTAAGAAGGAAGAGACTGAGAAAGAGACTGAGGAAGCACTGCCGTCGAACGTGCCACGAGTGCATGATGGTGTGCTCCATGAGCGGAACTTGTTTTCATTCTACTAAGAATACTTTTGGAAATGTGAAGGAGAAAAATAACATAGTCGCTTGGATGAAGAGGGGGGGGGCGTGCAGCTGAAGGAGCATCACGTCTGTGCGCGCCGCCGAGCCGGTGAGGCGGCCTGGTCCCCGTTGAGGATTTTGACGAGCTGAGAACGAAGTGAGCCGCCTATTTCAGCAGCCGATTACACGTTGAAGCGGAAGTAGACGATATCCGCTTCCTTGATCACGTAATCCTTGCCTTCGAGCCGAAACAGTCCCTTCTCCTTCACCTTCGCCTCCGACCCGCAGGACATCAGATCGTCATAGTGATAGACCTCGGCGCGGATGAAACCACGCTCCATGTCGGAGTGGATCTTGCCCGCCGCTTGCGGCGCCTTCATGCCTTTGGGAATCGGCCAGGCCCTGGATTCGATTTCGCCGGCGGTGAAGAAGGTAATGATGTTCAGCAGCGTGTAGGCTTCACGGGTCAGCCGGACAAGACCCGATTCTGTAAGACCCATCTCTTTCAGGAAGTCGTTTCGCTCGGATTCGGGCAAGGTGGAGAGTTCGGCTTCGAGTTGCCCGCAGATCGTGACGACCCGCGCGCCACGCGTGCCGGCGAACTCACGAACCGCCTTCACCATCGCCTCGTCGGCACCAGCCTGCTCCGACACATTCGCCACGAAGAGCACCGGCTTCGCTGCCAGCAATTGACACTCATCGAGCACCACACGCTCTTCGGGGGTGTAGGTCAGATTGCCCAGCCATTCACCCTTGTCGAGCAATCCGATCAGTTTGTCTATGAACGCCAGCTCAAACGCGGCCTTCTTATCGCCTGCTCGAACTTTCTTTTCCGTCTTTTGCTTCCGCCGATCGAGCGTGTCGAGGTCGGCCAACAGCAATTCGGTTTCGATGATGCCGATGTCACGGAGTGGGTTCACCCCTCCGCTGACGTGCACGACATCCGTTCCTTGAAAGCAGCGGACGACATGGAGGAGCGCGTCGACTTCGCGAATATGTCCAAGGAACTGATTGCCGAGGCCTTCTCCCTTGCTCGCCCCTTCGACCAAGCCGGCAATGTCGCGGACCTCCAGCGTGCTAAAGGTCGTCTTCTTCGACTTAAAGAGATGGGTGAGGACTCCGAGTCGCGGGTCCGGCACCAGGGCGATGCCTGTATTGGGATCGACGGTCGCGAAGGGATAGTTGGCCGCCAACGCGCCGCTACCCGTGAGCGCGTTAAAAACCGTGGTCTTCCCCACGTTCGGGAGTCCGATCATGCCGCAACAGAGTCCCATGCTTTAACCCAATGTTGAATTAGAAGTTAGGAATGTTGAATGTTGAGAACGCCGATCAGCCCACTCCAAATTCCACATTTCTCATTCCTCATTTGTGCTGTTTTGCTCCCGCACATTAAACTGATTCATCGCCACGGCTATCCCCCGGTGAATCAGACATTCCAACGCATCGACGGCGCCATCGAGACAGGGATTCAATACTTCGATCTCTTCTCTCGTGAACGCCTGCAACACATAGTCCGCCGAATCCTGACGTGGTGCCGGTCGGCCGATTCCGATCTTGACCCGCACAAACTGGGGAGTCCCGATCGTCTCAATGACCGACTTGATCCCGTTATGTCCCCCATGTCCGCCGGCTTGTTTGATCCGAAGACGCCCCAGATCAAGATCAAGATCGTCGTGGACGAGAATCAGATCGTTGGCGGTCAGCGAAAACTCACGCAGGAGGCCTTTGAGTGGAGGACCCGTGATGTTCATCCAGTCGAGGGTGCCGGCGAGTTCGAGGAGTTCTGACCCAAGTCGTCCCGATCCACGATGAGCCATGCCGCGCTTGGCGAGACGGATGGACCACCGAGCCGCGGCCCGCTCGATGACCCACATACCGACGTTGTGGCGGGTTTGGGCATAGGCAGCGCCCGGGTTGCCCAGCCCAATAATGAGGCGCAACGTTACTTCTTCTTTTCGGTTTCTTTCTTCTCAGCTTTTGGCGCTGCAGTGCCTTTCTTCTCGCCGCCCTTCGCATCAGCCGCCGGCGCACCGGCTTTCGCCGCTTCGCCACCCTCAGCGGCTTCACCCGCCACTTTGCCTTTTGCGACCACCTCCGGCTCTTTCGCGCCCTCCGGTGCAGCTGCGCCGGTCGCGAGGAGCGATTCGAGCTTGGCTTCCGTCATCGGCGCTGCCACACTCACGACCATCTGTTCAGGATCGTCGAGATAACGAACCCCTTCGCGCGCAGCCACGTCTTTCAGATGAAGACCTTGCGCAATGGCGAGCCCCGAGGCATCGACTTCGATGAAGTCTGGCAAAACACCTGGCAGACACTCAATATGCAACTCGCGCATATTGTGGTGGAGGATGCCACCTTCTTTGACGCCGGCAGGTATCCCGCCGGTCAAATGCAGGGGGACCTTCACGCGAATCGGCTTGTTCATCGAGATTTCAAACAGATCCGCATGCAATACATTCCCTTCGACCGGATCGACCTGGAAATCGCGCAACAGTGCGGTCCGGTTCGGTTTCGACTTCGCACCAGTGAGTGTGAGCGACACGAGCGCAGCTCCCCCCGCCTGCGCCTTCAAAATCTTGACCAGGCTATCGGGTTCAATCGTCAAGAGCAGACATTCGCCCTGCCCGTACAACACGCCCGGGACCTTGCCTTCCCGCCGAAGTTGCCGTGCCGCACCCTTTCCCGTTTTCTCTCTCACTGTGACTGCTAGATCAAACTTCATATAAAGGCCTCCGTCCTCTTCTCGCGTGTCTCTAGATGCCTCGATCTCGAGTTAGGCAAACAATGAACTCACCGACTCATCTTCATGGATACGCCGAATCGCCTCACCTAACAGTGGCGCGACCGATAATTGATGTAGTTTGGGACAGGTCTGTTCTTTGCCCCGCAACGGAATCGAATTGGTCACGATCACCTGCTTCAGGCAAGATTGCTGGATCCGCTCCAACGCAGGCCCGGTGAGCACCGCGTGGGTACAAGCGGTCCACACTTCCCGGGCCCCGCGATCCATACAGGCCTGCGCCCCCTTCACAATGGTGCCGGCCGTGTCGATCATGTCATCCAGTAAGAGCGCGCTCTTACCCGTGACATCACCGATGATATTCATGATCTGCGTCTGGTTCGGCCCTTCACGCCGCTTGTCGATAATCGCCAAGTTGGCTTGGAGCCGCTTCGCAAACGCGCGGGCCCGCTCTACGCCACCCGCGTCTGGGGAGACGACCACCAGATCACTCACCTTTTGCTTGGTAATGTAATCCAACAGTACCGGTAGCGCATAGAGATGGTCCACCGGTATATTGAAGAATCCCTGGATCTGCCCCGCGTGAAGATCCATCGTGAGAACGCGGTCAGTGCCGGCGGTAGTAATAAGGTCGGCCACGAGTTTCGCTGAAATCGGCACACGCGGCTGATCCTTACGATCCTGACGGGCATAGCCGAAATACGGGATGACCGCGGTGATGCGATTCGCGGAGGACCGCTTGAGCGCATCAATAATAATCAGTAACTCCATAAGGGAGTCGTTGACAGGCTGGCAACTCGACTGCACGACGAACACGTCGGCACCACGAACGTTTTCCTCAATCCTGACACGAATTTCGCCGTCACTAAATGACGACACCGTGGCCTCGCCGAGCTTGGTCCCGAGATAGGCACAAATCTCATGGGCCAGGTCCAGATTCGCGTTGCCAGAGAATATCTTTAGCTCTCTGCTCATCGATTCCTCAGATGGTCCTTGGGTACGACTGCGGGAACGTTCTGATTTCGTATATGGTCGTCTCGACGGCGGGCGTCGGTAGGCGTCATCAGGACCCGCCTACCTCGTTCGCTACACGCTGTTGAGGAAGCCAACTAAGGGGCCAAACTGTAACGGAATACACGGGGAGTTGTCAACCGAGCCACGGCTTATCGTGCTATTTCGTATCGCCAGCGGAGCGGGCCTGAGCAGACAGGAACGACAAATACGTTCATCAAATTTTCACTCACGAACTGGGCTTGGACGAGGCGCGCGCGCGCCTCGTCCGCGAACACTCCAAACACCGTCGCCCCGCTTCCGGACAGCAGCGCGATCTCGGCTCCTTGAGCCTGCAATTTCCGTTTAATCTCCCGAAGTGTCCCATGTGCGGCGAAGACTGGTGCCTCGAAATCGTTCTCTGCCGCGGCAATCACTTGAGCCCAGCTCACCCGCGATTGCCGGTCGAGTTCTCGCTGGACCTGCGACAGCGGCGTCACAGCGGTCCTCCTGGCAGCCAATTCTTGATACGCCCACTTGGTATTGACCTCAAATCCCGGGTTGACGAGCACGACCCATCGCGCCCCTTCAATGACGACCGGCCGAACTATTTCTCCTCGTCCCGCCACAAACGCTGAGGGGGCAAAGAAAAAAAAAGGCACATCGCTTCCTAACAATTGCCCGACATCGGCCATCTGCGCCGGAGACCACTCCAACCGTAATAAATGGTTCAACCCTATGATGGTAGCTGCGGCATCGCTGCTTCCGCCACCGAGGCCGGCTCCCATCGGAATGCGTTTACGCAACTCAATGTCGAGCCCTATGGCATGCGGGGCTCGCTCCAACACCGCGGCGGCGGCGCGATAGACTAGGTTGCTCTGATCTGCGGCCAGCTGCGTCGCATCACACCTCAGCTGAATGCCCTGCCGGCCCTGACGCAGCCTGATCTGCACCTCGTCTTCTAGGGCAACCGTCTGCATCATCGACCAGAGATTGTGAAACCCGTCGGGGCGGCGATTGAGGATACGCAGAATCACGTTGATTTTGGCAGGAGCAAAGACGGTGATCTCGGAAGGACTCGGCTGCGGATTAATCACGGGCTCCCTTGATGGCATACTTCTCTAGTCGATAGCGAAAGGATCGCGTGTTGAGTCTGAGAAGCCGTGCGGCTTTTTTCTTCACCCACATGGCCCGTTCGAGCGCCTTTAAAAGCAGGTCTTTTTCAATGCCGTTGATAAGCCCTTCCAAATCCAACCCGTCTTCAGGTAAATCGGCGGGCACCCCCTGCTGCTGAGGAGCCACGACGCGATGGAGCCAGCCACGAATATCCTCATCCGAGACCGGCGCGCCAACGGAAAAGGTAACAACGCGCTCAATCAAGTTTTCAAGCTCGCGCACGTTGCCGCGCCACTCATGGCCCAACAGCACATGCATCGCCTCCGATGTCAATATGGGAGCCGGCTTGCCGCTTTCCTGCGAAAACTTCTCGAGGAAATGTTTCGCGAGAAGCGGGATATCTCCCGTTCGAAGCCGCAACGGTGGGAGCCGAATCGGGATCACGTCTAAACGGTAGTACAAATCTTCACGAAATGAGCCGTCGGCCACAGCTTTTTCAAGGTCCTTATTGGTCGCGGCCACAACGCGCACATCGACCTTTACATCCTGATTGCCGCCCACACGCCTGAACTCTCGTTCCTGAATGACGCGCAGCAGTTTGACCTGAATTGTTGGGGTCGTATCGCCAATTTCATCCAAAAAGATCGTGCCGCCGTTGGCAACCTCGAACAACCCCGCCTTATTGGCCATTGCGCCGGTAAAGGACCCCTTCATGTGCCCGAAGAGTTCGCTTTCGAGCAACGTCTCCGGCACGGCACTGCAATTCACCGCCACAAAGGGCATCGGACTCCGGGCACTGTTATAGTGAATCGCGCGCGCCACCAACTCTTTTCCCGTTCCGCTTTCCCCACAAATCAGCACATTGCTCTTGGCGTCCGCGACTTTGCGTACCACGTCGAACACCTTCTGCATGCTCTCGCTCTGGCCGACGATCTGCGCAAACGACGACTGGCTCGCCATTTCGCGCTTCAATAGAATATTTTCCGTTGAAAGACGCCGTTTCTCCAGGGCGTTGCGGATGATCAACTGCACTTCATCGACCTGGAACGGCTTGGTCAGGTAGTCGTACGCGCCCTGTTTCATCGCATCGACCGCCGAATCTGCGGTCGCAAATGCCGTAATGACGAGGACCACGGTTTCAGGAGAAGAAGACTTCACCGCCTTCAGGACCGCCATGCCGTCGGCTTTCGGCATGCGGAGGTCGGTGATGACGAGATCGAAGATTTCCTTATTTATATGACCGATGGCCTCTTCGCCATCCGACGCTTCGGTCACAGCATAGCCCGAGCGTTTGAGCATGATGCTCAGAACTTCGCGCAGCCCCCTTTCATCATCGACAACTAGGATCTTTTCCACGGCGTTCGCCCCTCATGCCACAACCGCACCCCGGCATCTCCGGAACGCGGCATACATACGACAAACCGTGAGCCTTGCCGCTCCTGACTTTCGACCTTGATCCAACCCCCGTGCAGATCGACGATGCGATGCACGGCTGCGAGACCCAGCCCCGAGCCTTCCTTCTTCGTCGTGAAAAACGGAAGAAAGATTTTATCGAGGTTCTGTTTCGGAATCCCTTCCCCGGTGTCTTGAAACGCAATTTCGATGACGTCGCCTTTTCGGCTGCCGACATCGACGTGGCGGCAGCTCGTCGAAATCGTCAACTGCCCTCCTTCCGGCATCGCTTCAAACGCGTTCGTCGCCATATTCCAGAAGACTTGCCGGAACTGGTCTTGATCGACCAGAGCCGCGAGCGCGCCGGTCGCCAGGGACGTAACAATTGTGATACTAGAACGTGTTCGTGCTTCATGTTGAACGAGATCGAGCGTCTCAGCAAGTACTTTATTGAGGTCGTGCTCTGCGAGATTGAGCGCCGGCGGACGTGCGTACTGAAGGAATTCAGTAATGATATTGTCGAGCCTGGTGGCCTCCCGAATCGCAATGTCCATTAACCGGCGATTGGTTTCGTCTTCCATGGCATCTTTTCGAAGCATTTGCATCGCGCCAGCCAACGCGCCAAGCGGATTCCGAATCTCATGAGCCATCCCGGCAGACATCTCACCCAAACTCGCCAGCCAATCCTTACGCCGCATCTCCTCTTCGAGATCCCGAATCTGTGTCAAATCTTTGAAGACGCCAACCAAACCTGTCTGCCTCCCCTGCTCGTGCAATGGAGAGAGAGTCATGCCGAGAATCAGACGATTCCCGTCAACACGCTTACATTCCACTTCGAATCGCTGTGTCGTTGACACGACGCCATTGAGTTGCTCGTCTGATTCCTGGTTAGGGTGCCAGTTGAAGACCTCGCGCCAGGGATGACCGACCACATGAGCGATCGAATACCCGGTCGCTTCCTGTGCCGCCGGGTTGAACGAGGTGATGCACCCCATGGCATCTGCCGTAAACACACCGCTGCTGATGCTGTGTACGATATTCTCGTGAAAGACTTGGAGGCGAGTCAGTCCCTGCTCCTTCTCGCGCAATGATTGATCCGCATGCTGAAGCTGTTCAGTCAGGGCTCCGCCCAGTATCCCAACGACAAGAAGGGCGAGGGCATAGACGCCGAATCTTTGAAATGTTTCAGGTGCAGTCAGCCGACTCGGTAGCATCCACCCCCAGCCCTCAAGCAGCCCATACAACTGAATGTTCGTTAAGACCCCAAACAAAATAATGCAGAAACAGGCGGTCAAAAGCCCCACTCGACGACGGGGAACGAGACTGGCGACCGCCACCGTCATGACATATAGCACCGCGAAGGGACTCTCGATCCCTCCTGTCTTAGCAACCAGCACTGTTTCAAGAAAGAAGTCGATTCCCACCTGAGCCCAAAAAAATACCGAGAGAGCTGACGGTGAGGTAAGCGCACGGAGGAGAATGGCGGAAGGGATCGTCAGGAGGCAGGTGACAATAATTAGAGTGTAGAACGTTTCCACCTGTTCGCTCTTCGCAACTTGGAAGGCGAGAGACAGACCGAGCATGAGGGCCACGAGGGCCATACGAAGCCCCATGATCCAATATAATTTCGTGCGTAAATCATTCATGATTGGAAGCCCACCGGACGAGAAGGAGATCGGCGAGGCATGAAGAAAGAGGTGCCTCGTTCATTCTCCTCGGATAAGGGGCCAGGAACTGTCTCATCGCACATGCGATGAGACGCCGAATGGTTTGACCAGAAAGGCTGAGAGCCCTCATGATGAGAGCTAGGCACCAACTCCGTGAGAGGAACAGAATGAACGCCAACCTCTATCCGATCGCAGACGCCATTTTGAAGATCGGGAGGTACATCGCAATCACGATAAACCCAATCACAATCCCCAGGAACACCATCATCATTGGCTCAAGCAGTGCCGTCAACGAGGCGACAGCCTGATCAACTTCATCTTCGTAAAAGTCTGCAATTTTTCCCAACATAGCGTCCAGCGCGCCAGTTGACTCACCGACGGCGATCATATGCGTCACCATCTTCGGGAAGACCCCGCTTGCTGCCAAGGGGTCGGCGATGGTCTTTCCGCCACTGATACTGACGCGCGCGTTGATCAACGTTTCTTCAACAACCTTATTACCCGAGGTCTTTGCACAGATGGTCAAGCCGTCGAGTAATGGAACCCCGCTGGAGAGCAAAGTCCCAAGCGTACGGGTGAACTTGGCAACCGAGGATTTTCTGATTAAGTCTCCAACCACCGGTAACTTGAGAAGCAACTTATCAATGACCTTCCGCCCTTGAACGGTTGCATAGTATTTTTTAATACCAACAACGGTCCCCACCATACTCCCAAATATGAGATACCAGTATGCGATAAAAAAGTTGCTGGCATCGATGACAACTTGCGTGGGGCCTGGCAACCCCACTTTCCCGCCTGACAGTTCAAGAAACATCTTTGCAAAGATTGGAATGACAAAAAGCATGAGCACAGCGATAACAATAACGGCAACTCCCCCGATCGCGGCGGGATAGATCATGGCAGACTTGATCTGCCCTTTGAGTTTCGCCGCTTTTTCGATGTATATGGCGAGACGCGTCAAGATCGTATCGAGCAGCCCACCCACCTCACCCGCATGCACCAAATTGACGTAGAGATCGTCGAAGACTTTCGGGTGGCGCCGCAAAGCATCCGAAAATGTCGAACCGGCTTCCACCTGGGTCTTCACCTCCCCGACTGTCTCTCGCAGCACTTTATTCTCGGACTGGGTCGAGAGAATTTCGAGACACTGCACCAGGGGCAGACCCGCATTGATCATCGTGCCAAATTGTCGCGTAAATACAACCAAGTCTTTATCGGTTAGACCAGACCCCAAACTCAGATTGAATCCGCCCTTGCCCTTCTTCTTTTCTTCAAGGCTCGTGACGACGACGCTTTGTTTGCGGAGTTGGTCCACCGCCTCATCTCGGGTTTTTGCGCTCAACTCGCCCTTCTTGACGGCGCCAGATCTGGTTCGCCCAACATACGCAAAGGTAGCCATACGCAACACTCACCCTTCGATGTGGCCATCGCCCTGGCCGGTTATAAACTGCGAGGAATACCTACCAGGCGAGTCTACTGGCCACCCCAAGACCTGTCAAACAAATGCACAATCTCCGCCGCAGGCGGTGCGGCTCGCAGGCTCAAGCGAGACAAAGCCTTAACCCGCATTACTCATGACTGCTTCTGCTGCCATTGCGGATTCGCCGCTGCGACAAGCCTGGACGCTGTTGGCACGGCGTCCAGGCAGGCGGGCTCGCCGTTCGATCGGTCAACATACTGTTTCAAGTATGCCTCCCTCCCTCACGGCTCCGCGCACCTGTCTCGCTAGGCGACTGCGCGATTTCGCGACGAACCGTCATGAATAATGCGGGTTAGCTGCTGATCGCACTCGTGTGCCGATAGCCTCGGTAGAGATAATGCAATCCGGACAACAGCGTGAAGGAGATCATGATGAGCAAGAGAGGCAGCATGACGGCAAGATCGATGTGACGGGAACTCAGGAATATCACTAGTACGACATAAGACAGCTGGAGAAACGTGGTGCCCTTGCCCAGGAAGGTGGGGGTAATATCCACGCGAGAATCTGTGAAGTGTGCCACCGCCGTTCCCAGCAACAGTATCAAGTCTCGGCTGACCACGAGAATGGTGACCCACGACGGAATCAAATGAATCATCGAAAGCGTGATAAACCCGGAAGTAAGGAGCAGCTTATCAGCCAACGGATCCAGCACGGCTCCGAGCCGAGTATACTGATTCTTCACACGCGCGATCGCCCCATCAAGCGCATCAGTGATTCCGGCCACGATAAGCACGATGAGCGCTAGATTAAATCTACCGTAGATAAGCAACCCGATGTAGCAGGGAATCAGGAGAATACGGAGGATGGTCAAGCTGTTGGGGATATTCATATCTTTCGGAACACTGCGGCTTACCACAGCGGAGGGAAATGATAAGAGGGCGTTACGCGGTTGTCAACGGCTTGCAGTCGGCACGGCCCCGCCCTATAATCCGAGCCGTGGGCCATTCGATTTGAGTGGCATGGAGGTCGTCATGAGTTCGCTTCCGCTGCTCTTCAAAAAAGAAGGACTAATTGAAAAGCACCAGGTTGAAGGAGTCGACCCGAGTGATCGGTATTTCAATCGCACGGTCCTCGTCAATCGAACCGCCTCAGGCTACGCCGCCAGGGTCATGTATGAGGCCCTGATTGTCGAAGGGCACTCGCATCCGACCATAGGCGATGCGGTACAAGAACTCATCGAATCGATGCAGGGATTCGGCTTCAGCAGATTGAGGACCCGCGCCAATTTCAAAGGCGCGAAGTATCTCGCCGAAAAAGAAACCTGGATCGATTACCAGGACCCAGCGTAGCCCCGAATTTCACGCAGACACAAACTCCTGATATATCAGGTCGTGAATATACGGGCGGAAGACCTTAATCTTTTCGTTCCTCCGGCTCGGATGTACCCGGTTGGATAATAGCACCACCTCCAATTCGGACAACGGATCAATCCACAGCGACGTCCCTGTGTAGCCGAGATGCCCGAACGACCGCTCGGAGAAACGGGACCCCGATGAGGACGGCGCCGACGGAGTGTCCCATCCCAGCGCCCAACTTGATCGAGCAGCAGATTCTTGGCGGGTCGTAAACTGCCTGACAAGTTCCCCATCCAGAATCGACTCTCTTCCATGATAGCCGCGGAGCCAGGCTCCGGAGACAGCCAGCACCGATTCGGCAGTCCCGAATAACCCTGCATGGCCCGCGACGCCACCTATCGCTGCAGCATTCTCGTCGTGCACCTCCCCACATAAGAATCGATTGCGCCACTCGTCCAGTTCGGTCGGGGCTATGTGTGATGCATCAACGGTTGGACGTACAATACCAAGTTGCGCCCCCCCTGCCGTAGGGCAAAACATCAGTGGGTCGGCCCGTAGCGGTCGGAGGATGGCTTCTTCGCACCAGAGATCCAGCGCCATTCCACTGAGACGCTCCACCAGAAATCCTAGCAACATGAATCCAAGGTCGCTGTAGACGCTGCGCTCCCCCCGTGCATAGATCAACGGTTCGTCGCGAATCATCTTCAAGGCATGTTGCTTGACGGGCTGATTCCCGCTAGAGAGCCACGGGAGAATGCCTTGTGCGGCAAGCCGCTCGTAGAACGGTCGCCATCCGGGCAGGCCTGAGCGATGGGTCAAGAGATCTCGCACCATGGCCTGCCCAATCGGCGTCCCTTCAAGTTCGGCTAATACCTGTTGCACGGGATCCTCAAGAGCAACCTTTGCGCGCTGAATCAGGAGCAATACGGATGTAACCGTTGCCAGCGGTTTCGTGAGAGAGGCAAGGTCGTAGATGGTCGAGGGTTGTACGGGAATACCTGGGGGCTCTGACGACAGTCGTCCAGCCACAGCCACACATTGCAGCTCGCCGCGCAGACGCACCGCCAACTGGGCACCGGGAAACACACCGTCGTCAACCGCCGATTGCAGTGCCGCCTGAATGACGTAATGGGTAGCCATAGGCGAGACACCTGTCATTGGTGGGGGAATACGCTGCCGTGGGTGAGCTGCCTGAAGAAATTTCAGGAACGCATGAGTGGACGAGAAACAGCCACTTCAGACGAGTTATAACGCCGGGCTCGATTCTCCTTCGAGCTTCTCCTCCGATGCGGTCGCGGCATCATGGAATGCTTCCTGTTCTTCCACTTCCAACATACGCTCGAACATCCGCAACGACGCGCGCAACCGTTCAACCATGAGCAGTCGCTGTTTCTGAAGCGACGAGAGGTCGCGCTGCGTATCGGTCAACTCGACTCTGGCCTGACGGATCAACTCGCCGGCCTTAAGTTCAGCCTCCTTGATGACGAGATCTGCCTCCCGTTGAGCATTCCGCTTCACATCCTCTGCCAGCGATTGCGCAGACAGGAGGGTGCTCGACAATGTCGCTTCCGTCCGTTTCAGTTCAGCGAGCTGCTGCTCCAGAAATGTGATCTTTTCTCGCTGAACCGCATTGTCTCGACTCAACAATTCGACCGTCTGTGCCAATTCTTCAAGGAAGCGATTGACCTCTTCCTTGTCGTACCCGCGAAAGCCGACCTTGAACACCATTTGTTGGATATCAAGCGGTGTAATCTTCATGGCACCCCCCCAATACTTTGTCCGTCCATGGCTATTGCGATTTGAAATAGCGAAGGTACGATGGCCCTCTGAAGAAATACCAGAATCAGTATGAGAATAAAAGCAGATAGGTCAAAACCTAAACGCGTACCAACTATTCGGCGAATTGGAGCCAATGCCGGCTCAGTAACCCTTTCCAAAAACTGCACAATAGGGTTCCATGGGTCAGGATTGACCCATGAGATGAGCGCGCGAGCAACAACAACGTATATATAGACTTCTAAAACATAATGGATAATCGTTGCCAATGCGCTGAGAGCATTGCCTGCGACAAACATCAGCCTCCCAACTCCTTCGATCGTATCGTAGCCGCTTCGACAGCCGCCATCAGCGTAGCACGGAATCCCCCCTGTTCGAGCTGATGAAGCCCGGCGATGGTCGTGCCACCGGGAGACGCCACTCGATCTTTCAATTGAGCGGGGTGCACCCCTGATTCGAGCACCAACCGAGCCGCGCCGAACACCGTCTGAGCGGCAAGGAGTTCGGCGGTCTGCCTCGGCAAGCCCATCATCACCCCTCCATCCGCCAACGCTTCAATGGCCTGAAATACATAGGCCGGCCCACTACCACTCAGTCCGGTCACCGCATCCATCAATCGTTCCTCAACCAACACCACTCGGCCGACCACTTCAAATACCGCTCGAGCTAGACGACTGTCATCTTCAGAGACCGCGCTGCCCAGGGCAAGGGCGGTCATACCCTCTCGGACCAATGCCGGAGTATTCGGCATCGCACGAACGACCCGCGTCGCCCCGGAAATTTTTTCCGCAATTGTCCGAATCGTCACCCCTGCCACAATAGAAATCACAAGGGCATGAACCAGGATCGGGCCAAGCTCACTGAGCACGGCAGGAAGTGTCTGAGGCTTCACCGCCAAAATAACCACATCCGCCCACGAGACCGCCTCACAGTTCGCGGAACCAACCCGGATCCCAAACTGACTCTTCAAGCGATCGCGGCGCTCAACGACGGGATCCGTGGCCCATATCGACTCAGCAGGACACACCTGTCCAGAGAGGAGACCTCCGATCATGGCCTCAGCCATCTGGCCCCCACCGATGAACGTGATCTTGCTCGTGATCACTGGACTAGGCACACCGCGCTCCAAAAATAGCCGTGCCGACTCGCACCATCGTAGCCCCCTCTTCGACCGCAACGTGAGAACCGTTTGACATATCCATCGAGAGTGCCTCCAAAGAGACGGCACTGATCAGTTGGCGTGCGTGGCGCAGCGCCAACCCACGCAGACGACGGGAGTAGAGACGAACCTGTTCCGGATAGCTGCCAGGAGATGGAATGGCCATGAGCCCTTTCACTGCTGCATGGAGCAAGCCCCTTAACCCCGGCATCGCTCCATCAAGCTCATACGCAAGTAACATGGCCTTCGTCGCCTCCCTTTCGAGATTCACTTCTAACAGGATGCTGAATAAGTCCGCCAGCAGAGTTCTGCAACGTTCAGACCGTCAACGGGGATCCAGCCGCCTCACCACTCGGCGCGCACAGACTCAGCCGTAGCTGAGCGCCGTCTCTCGAAAGTTCGAAGGTATTGTACCGAAACCGCCGGGCAAATGTTAGCGCGCACATCCAGACCAGCTCCTATCGGTTAGAGAGCAGGGCAATTCCGCTCACCATCGTCCCATTCACCCGACCTTCCCGTCTATAGGAATAAAAGAGCTGATCCTGGCAGATCGTGCAGAGATTCACCGACGAAACAGAGGGTGCGGACACACCCTCTCCTTCAACTTGCCGACGGATCAGGGCCTTGAGATCCAGTCGAGCCTTGTGCCCTCGATAGTCCCGTACAACCAACTCCCA
Source organism: Nitrospiraceae bacterium (assembly GCA_016650275.1). Lineage (GTDB taxonomy): Bacteria > Nitrospirota > Nitrospiria > Nitrospirales > Nitrospiraceae > Palsa-1315. Next base: position 25,911 of record JAENWB010000159.1, read on the forward strand.
ATCAGGCAATCCCATTCGGAGCTGGTCGAGCACTGGATCGTCCACTTCATAGCAACAGGGACCGGCCGAGGGTCCAATACTGACTCGCAGATCCGACCGCATCGATCCGAATCTAGTCGCCATCAGCGTAATCGTCTTCGGAACAATCCCTGCGGCTGCGCCCCGCCAACCGGCATGAATCGCCGCCACAACACGCCGATGTGGGTCATGCACGAGCACAGGGACACAATCCGCCGTGCGCACGGCCACCGTCACGCCGGGTTGATCGGTCACCAGCGCGTCCCACCCACCAGGGAACTGATCCGACTCAGTGAGTGGACGATCCACCACCAAGGCATCGGTCCCATGCACTTGCTTGACGGACAGCAGCCAACCACGCTCCTGCGCCCTAGACTGACGAGCGGGCACTCCTACATCGAGTGCCAGCGAGTCCGCATGACCGCGCGTGCCGAAAAAATGTCGGACGCCGTCGCGCGCGGACGCGAAGGCAGGAACCGTGATGACCGCTGCGCTCATGGCTATACTCCGCTCAGACTACTCAACCCTACAGACCTGTCGGCTCAGTCGACCTGCTTGCGCAGGAACGTGGGCACATCCCATTCATCATCAGTGACTGCCGTAGTTCGCTCCATCGATTCTCTTCCATCTCCCATCCGCCGCAAGTAGGTCGGACGGTCGAGATCTTTGAAGGGCCGCTCCGCATACGATCGTTCTCCCGTCGTCTGGCCTGTGCCGGTCATCGTCTGTTGCCCGGTGCGGGAAGTCCGAGCCGCAGCCACGGGAATCGGAGCAGACTGCTCCTCCCGTTCAAATCCGGTGGCAATCACCGTCACGACCAGGTCGTCGCCCATATCGGGATTGATCACCTGTCCGACAATGATATTGGCTTCAGGATCGGCTGTCTGCTGGACAATCGTGGCCGCTTCCTCAATTTCGTGCAGCGACATGTTGGGTCCGCCGGTAATATTCAGCAACACACCACGTGCGCCCTCCACGCTGCCTTCCTCCAATAATGGACTGCAAATCGCCTTTTGCGCCGCTTCGATCGCCCGATTCGTTCCGCGCGCCACCCCCATGCCCATTACGGCGCGACCCGTATGCGACATCACGGTGCGGACATCGGCGAAGTCCACGTTCACATGGCCGGTGGTCGTGATCACATCCGCAATCCCTTGAATAGCCTGTCGGAGGACATCATCGGCCACCTTGAAGGCTTCGAGTAGCGGCGTCGCTTTGTCGACAATGCCGAGCAATCGCTGATTCGGGATCACGAGCAAGGTATCCACATGACGACGGAGATCGCGAATCCCTTCATCCGCATAAACCATCCGGCGATGACCTTCGTATGAAAAAGGCTTTGTCACCACCCCGACCGTCAAGATCCCGAGTTCGCGCGCAATGCTCGCCACGATCGGTGCGGCACCCGTCCCGGTTCCACCGCCCATTCCCGCAGTCACGAACACCATGTCGGCTCCCTCAAGACACTCCCGAATCTGATCTTTGCTTTCTAACGCCGAGTCTTTTCCAACTTCCGGCTTCGCCCCGGCGCCGAGTCCCCTGGTCCGCTCAGGACCCAGTTGAACCTTATACGACGCCTGCGATCGATCCAACGCCTGGAGATCGGTATTCGCCGCGATGAAATCGACCCGCGCCAATCCGGACGTGATCATGGTGTTAAGGGCGTTGCACCCAGCGCCACCGACACCGATCACTTTGATCCGAACGGGGGACACGACATCCTCTTCAAATGAAAACATCAAGACACCTCCCTTGATAGAATCCGCGTAACGGCCATCCGCCTCGCGGAATGGTTAAAAGAACTCGAACATCCAGGACTTCATACGATCGAATACCTTATGCATCGGCCTCCCGCTGCGCAGGCCAGCCGTGGCCATCTCCTCAACATGGTGCCGGGCATGGAGCAACAGGCCGACGCCCGTGGCATGCATGGGATTACTGACGATGTCCCGCAGCCCTCCGATCCCACTGGGTGCGCCGCGGCGAGCCGGAAGATTCAGAACCTGCTCTGTCGCATCGGGCATCCCTTCCAACAACGACGTTCCACCTGTAATCACCGCCCCTGCCCCCAGCATGCCCTCGTAGCCGGCGCGCGCGATTTCCCGGCGAACCAGCTCGAATATTTCTTCGACACGCGGCTCAAGAATCTCGGCAATGTCACGGCGCGAAAACGTTCGTGCAGGACGGTCCCCGACCGACGGGACCTCCACCGTTTCATGGCCCTGCACCAGTCCTGTTCGGGCGATCCCGCGCTGCAGCTTGATTTTCTCGGCTTCGGTCTGAGAGGTCAGCAGCCCGATCGCGAGATCCTTCGTCAGATTCTGCCCGCCGATCGGCAAGACCGCGGAGTGCCGAATACTCCCATCGAGGAAAATCGCAAGGTCGGTCGTTCCACCACCGAGATCGACCATGACCACCCCCAGTTCGCGCTCTTCCTGGCTGAGGACGGCCTCACTGGAAGCCAAGGGCTGCAGCACGATATCCACGACATCGAGCCCCGCGCGATTCACGCACTTGATGATGTTCTGCGCTGAAGTCACGGCGCCGGTAATCACATGCACGTTGACTTCGAGACGGTTTCCGGACAGACCCAGCGGCTCCCGAACCCCCTCTTGTCCATCCACCATGAATTCACGAGGCAGCACATGAAGAATCCGTCGTTCATGGGGGATGACCGCCAGAGTCCGCGCGCTCTCGATCGCACGCTGAATATCTTCCCGCGTGACTTCTGCCTTTTTGAGCGCCACGACCCCCTTGCAGTTCTCCGCGGAGATGTGGCTGCCGGCGATGCCGGTATAGACGGAATTGATCTGGACCGCCGCCATCAGTTCGGCTTCCTCAACCGCCTTCTTGATCGATTCCACGGTACTCTCGATATCGACCACAACGCCTTTACGGAGCCCTCGCGACGGGCTGGATCCGACACCGATGATGTTGAGCGTCCCCTCATCGGTGACTTCCGAAACTATGGCGCAGATCTTCGTGGTCCCGATGTCCAACCCCACAAGAATCTGATCACGCTTTGACACAGCCCTCACACCCTTTCTCGCACAATGACACGGTTGTCATAACGCAGATCGATCTCGCGCACCTCGCGCTTCCGACCATCAAATGAGGCAGTGTTGAATGATGGTTTCACTTTCCGGAACCGCTCCCACTGATCAACCAGGGAATCGGCACCAAACTGGAATCGCACCCCATTAGCTGACGCCACCACATTTGAAGAATTCGTGAGATCGACTTCAACACGCCCGTCGAGGGTATTGGCGATGAGCTTGGCCAGTACGACCCCGGACTGAACCGCGTTGCGGACGCGTGCCTCGCCGCGTTGAAGAGACTGAGGCTCCAACCCGGTCAACAACGGCAGCGTCTGGTCATCCTGCCTGCCTAACTTGGCAAGAAGGTATCCGCTCTCATCGCTTAACCAATGATCCCCGCCCGTCCGAATAATGGCAGCCGGCGTGCGTTCCAATACGGTGACATGCAGCAGATGTGGGAGCCTGCGTTCGACCGTCGCCTCCTTAACCCAGGCATGCGTCTTCACTCGCTCGGCAAGAAACGCTGTACTGACTTGATGGAGGCCCGTGCCCGGCTTCAAAACGAGCCGCTCCAACACTTCCGGTTTCGTCACGTGGTGAATCCCCTCAACCTCTACCTCGCGGATTTCCAGCCAGCCCTGAAGAATCGGCCCCATCTCTCGCGTGACCATAGTCAGCCCCCAAGCCAACGCTGCAAGACCGACGATCCATTTCCCCACCCGCAGCGTACGCCGGCCCCTTGAAAGAAGTTTCTCTCGACGCACCTGTTGCCGCTGATCCGAGAGCTGACTGGCGCGCGCGCCCCTCCATTGGTTCAGCCGAGGGCCTATGGCATGCACCGTTCGCTTCCGCATGGACAGCTTCATGGCTGACGTCCTTTCCCTTCCTGATGCCCGAAGCGGGCGACGCGAACGAATGCGGACTCGAGAATCCGTTCAGTCAGCTCGTCATAGTCAATCGTGGCTCGCATTGCCGCCATCGGCAGCAAACTGGTTTCGGTCATGCCCGGTGCCGTATTGATCTCCAACACAAACGGACGGCCTCGCGGGGTAATGCGGAAATCGACCCGAGCCGCTCCTTCACAGCCCAACACCTCGTAGGTGCGCAGCGCCAACGCGCGAATCTGCCTGGTCACCGCCGCCGTCAATGGCGCAGGGCAGAGGTACTGCGTTTTCCCCTTTTCATACTTCGCTGCAAAATCATAGAACCCTCCCGGCGCCACAATTTCCACGGCAGGAAGCACCAATGGAAAAACCTCGTGCCTCCCGATGATCGAAACCGTGACCTCGTGCCCCGGAATGTAGGCCTCGACCATCGCATCCGTATCGTAGCGATGGGCCAAGGCCAGCGCGTCATGCCATTGCGAAGGCTTCCGCACGATGGTGACGCCAATCGTGGACCCTTGCGACGCAGGTTTCACTACGACAGGCCAACGCAACTTCGCTGCCCGCAACAGGGTGGCGCTTGAGACCTTCTTCCCTCGCTTTACAACGGTGCCGGCTGGCACGGGAATACCCGCTGAGGCTAAGAGTGTTTTCGTCGTCACTTTATGTATGCCGATCGCGCTGGCCTGGATACCGGATCCGGTATAGGGAATTCCCATGGTTTCCAGAAAACCTTGAATCGCACCATCCTCTCCGCCTGGGCCGTGCAAGGCGAGAAATGCCACGGCGATTTTCTGATCGTACAGATCCTGAGAGAGCGTCGCGCCGACATCGATGGCCACCGCATTGTAGCCACGGCGAACCAGCGACCGATGCACCGCGGCGCCTGTCCGGAGCGAGACGTCACGCTCGGCTGATTGCCCACCCATCAATACCCCGATACGGGCACGGGTCAAAAGGGGTCGCTCTGTTAAGCGAGGCTCGCTCATGCCGCTACGTCTCTCCTACAATTTTGAGTTCGAGATCTAACCGCACACCAGTCCGACGACGAATGGTGCTGCGAACCTCCCCAATCAACGCAATCACGTCCGCCGCGCGCGCCTGCCCCCGGTTGACCATAAAGTTGGCATGCTTCAACGAGACTTCCGCACCGCCGACGCGTGCCCCCTTGAGGCCGACCGCCTCGATCAACCGGCCGGCAGAATCGTTCGGAGGATTCTTGAATACACAACCCGCGCTCGGCATCGCGAGCGGCTGCGTGTCCCGTCGATAGCGGAGATAGTCCTTGACCACTCGCTCAATCTCCGATCGGACCCCTTGCGTTAATTGAAGCCACACCCCCACGACGATGCCGCGAGACAACAAAGCCCGTCGATACTCGAACCTCACCTGGGCAGCCTCCACTTCTATGATCCGGCCTGCCATGGTCACCATGCGAACGGCCTTGATCGAATCCTTCATTTCCCCGAGCTTCGTGCCGGCGTTCATCACCACACAGCCGGCCACCGTCCCGGGAATTCCCGCCGCCCATTCCAATCCCGCAAGGGAGTGGCGAATGGCGTAACCGATCAATGTCGGCATCCCAACTCCCCCTTCGGCATAGAGGACAGACCCCGGTTCTTCTTTGATCCCCCGCAACCGCACCAGGCTGACCACGATGCCGCGGATGCCCCCGTCCCGGATGAGCAGATTCGTCCCACCCAGGACAAACAACGGGATCTTGCGGGCGCGCGCCTGCTTGACCACCAGACAGACATCCTCAATGTCAGCCGGTTCCACCACGACATCCGCCGGCCCTCCAATCTTGAACGAGGTGTACTCTCGCAACGGAGCCTGGAAGGATACGGATCCCCCGAGACCTGCCACCGCACCCCGCAGATCTGCCTGCGTAAATCGCGCATGCACTCTCGCAGCTGTCGTGACAGGCCGACCTCCTCGCTTCATAGCATCATGCGGTGGGGGCCAATCGGGCCAACAGTCCAAGCCCGGTCTTCCAGATATCCCCCGCCCCCATTGTGATGACGAGATCCCCCGGTTTCAGATGGGGCAATACGTGATCGGCCAACATGTCTTTTTGTTCCACAAAGGTCACGGACGGATGGCCGGCCGCACGAACAATATCGGCCAATTTGGCTCCGGACACCCCGGGAATCGGCTGCTCCCCTGCCGCATAAATTTCCGTCAAGAACAGTACATCCGATTGCTCGAACGCGTTCGCAAAATCCTCCAACAAGTCTCGCGTCCTGGTATAGCGATGCGGCTGAAACAGTACCACCAAGCGCCGGTCCCCCCACCCTTGCTTCGCCGCGGCCAGGGTGGCCTTGATCTCAGTCGGATGATGCCCGTAATCGTCCACGACCATGATCCCATTGGCTTCCCCTCGCAGATGAAAGCGACGCTCTACCCCGGCATAGGCCGCCAGCGCTTTCCTGATGAGATCCACCGGCACATCCAGTTCGATGCCGATCGCAATCGCCACGAGCGCGTTGGAAACATTGTGGCGGCCGGGCACCGCCAGGCGGAACGGGCCCAGATTGCGCCCACGGAACTGCGCCCGAAACTCAGCGCCCCATTGGTTCAAGTTGATTTCTGTCGCAAAGAAGTCCGGCGTGACACCCTCACGCTCACTGAGCCCGTAGGTCTGATAGCGCTTCACGATATTTGGGAAGAGCGCTCTGAGCCGATCATCGTCCGCACACAACACGGCCAACCCATAGAACGGCACCTTATTAATAAACTCGAGAAAGCACTCGTTGATCCGCTCCATGCTGCCGTAGTGTTCGAGATGTTCCCGGTCAAGATTCGTGACCGCGGCGATAGTCGGAGACAGACGGAGAAACGACCCATCGCTCTCATCCGCTTCCGCCACAAGGAGATCGCCTCGGCCAAGGCGGGCATGACTCCCCAACGCATTCACTTTGCCCCCGATCACCATGGTGGGATCCAACCCGCCCTGTGCCAACACATTGGCCACCATCGACGTCGTCGTGGTCTTCCCATGGGCGCCGGCAATGGCGACCCCGAATTTCAGCCGCATCAGCTCCGCTAGCATCTCGGCCCGAGGAATCACGGGAATCTTCTTTGTCTTCGCCGCCACGACCTCGGGGTTCTGTGCCGACACGGCGGAGGAGATGACCACCACTTGAGCCTCCCCCACATTCGATTCCTGATGACCGACAAAGATACGGCCGCCGAGTTCTTCCAATCTCCTCGTCGTATCGGAGGCCTGCAAATCCGAGCCCGTCACTTTATATCCCAGCGTCAACAACACCTCGGCAATGCCGCTCATCCCCGATCCCCCGATTCCGACTAGATGGATCTGTTGCGTCTTGCGAAACATCGGCGCGCGCCTTACTCCACCGGCCGGTGGATACGAATGTGACCCCTGTCCGCGTTGCCCAATACCATTAGACTCCTTCCGCTCCACCAGACTGGTTGACATCATGATAGCCCTCCATGAGTGCGTAGCATTCGCGGACGATGACCTCGGCCGCATCGGTTCGCCTCATCGCTAGACTTGCTGCCCCCATCGCCCGCAATCGCTCCGGATGCCTGAGAATGGTCACTACGGTACGAACCAACATGGGTCCCGTGAGCGCAGATTGCGGGAGTACCACGGCGGCCCCGGCTGCTTCCATTACCTTGGCATTCTTCGTTTGGTGATCGTAAATGGCCGACGGCAACGGAATAAGAACGGCCGGCTTTCCGCACGCCGTAAGTTCCGCCACCGTCATGGCGCCGGCTCTCGCCACGACCAGATCCGCCTCCCGTAATGCCGCGGGCATATCGTAGAGAAACGGCGTTACCCGCGCGGCAATGCCGGTGCGACGATAGGCCTCGGCCACCCGCGCATGATCGAACTCGCCAGTTTGATGGGTCACTGTGAGAGGTGACAGTTGCGTCATCAGTTCGGACAATCCTTCCATCACCGCTGCATTGATCGCCTTCGCCCCCTGGCTTCCGCCGAAAATCAATAGATGAAACGGTCCCGACTGTTC
>JAENWB010000160.1:0-10033 GCA_016650275.1 Nitrospiraceae bacterium
CCAACAGTTCGGAGTTCGACGAAACCTCCTCCGATCCCGTCATTCATTTGATGTCGGATCAGCAGTCCGTCAGCGACAAAGGCGGGACGATGCGGCTCGGGTCTTATGTCTGTATGCTCGGGGAGGGAACCCTGGCCCAAAAGATGTACGGGGTGAGCGAAGTGCGTGAGCGCCATCGGCATCGGTACGAATTCAATAACGCGTACCGCGAGCAATTGCTCGCCAAGGGATTCGTGCTGAGCGGGCTTTCGCCGGACGGCCGGCTGGTCGAAATTATCGAGTTACGCGATCATCCCTGGTTTCTGGCGACGCAGTTCCATCCGGAATATAATTCGCGGCCACACCGCCCGCATCCGCTGTTTAGCGGCTTCGTCGGTGCCGCACTTAGAAGAAAGTGCGGCCACTAGAATGAGGATGCTGAAACTGCCTTTCAACGGCGTTCTCAACTCGACAAGATCCTCAACGTAGCCGAGAGGCTACGTCTCCGGTCTTGTCTCGTCTGCGGCCTTGTTGAAAGATCAGTTTGAGCATCCTCCAGATCGCATAGAGGCGAAGATGAGTCACGAAATCCAAATTGGTCCATTTAAAGTCGGTGCAGGAAACCGGCCGTTTCTGATTGCCGGGCCCTGTGTCATCGAGAGTGCACAGCTTGTGCTGGAGACGGCGGCGCGCATCGCTGAGATTGCCAAGTCGCTGGGCATGCCCTATATCTTCAAGTCGTCCTTCGACAAAGCGAACCGGACCTCCATTACGTCGTATCGCGGACCGGGTCTCGAAAAGGGCCTGGCGGTGCTGAAGCAGGTCAAGGATCAGCTGGGCCTTCCTGTCTTAACGGACGTTCATACGGAAGAACAGGCGACCGAGGCAGGGAAGATCGTGGACGTACTCCAGATTCCCGCATTCCTCTGCCGGCAGACGGATTTGCTCATTGCAGCGGCGAAGACCGGCAAAGTTGTGAACGTGAAGAAGGGCCAGTTTCTCTCCCCGCAAGAAATGGGCAATGCGGTGAAAAAAGTGGAGGAGGCCGGAAACAGGCGGATCATCCTGACCGAACGAGGATCGTCGTTCGGCTACAACAATCTCGTCGTCGATATGCGATCCTTTCCCGTTCTTCGGAGCTTCGGCTACCCCGTGGTCTTCGACGCTACCCATAGTGTGCAGTTACCGGGTGGCGGGGGAACCAAATCCAATGGCCAGCGTGAATTCGTCGAACCCCTGGCCTGCGCGGCAGCCGGCGCCGGAGTCGATGGCTTCTTCATGGAAGTCCATCCCAATCCAGACGAGGCCTTATCGGACGGTCCCAATATGGTGCCACTCCATCAATTACAATCTTTGCTCGAACGGGTCATGCGGATATGCGACGCGTCGCAACCTCGAAAGTAACCAAGCCGAAGGGCGCTCGGGCGGCGTCGCCGAAGGGCGGAACCAGCCTCGACGTAGGCCGGCGAGTGTTGGGCATCGAAGCGCGTGCCGTCCAGGCCCTCGTTCAACGTCTCGATGGGGGGTTTTCTGAGGCTGTGGACCTGCTCTATCACTGCAAGGGCAAAGTCGTCGTCTCGGGCATGGGCAAGTCCGGGTTGATCGGGCAGAAGATCGCCGCCACGATGGCGAGTACCGGGACGCCGTCGTTCTTTCTCCATCCGGCCGAAGGGCTCCACGGCGACCTCGGCATGTTGGCGCGCCGCGATGTCCTGATTGCGATTTCGAATAGTGGAGAGACGCAGGAAATTTTGCAGCTCTTGCCCTTCATGGAACGCATGGGCATTCCTGTTGTGGCGATCGTCGGCCGCATGGGTTCGACGCTGGCCAAGAATAGCGCCGTCGTGCTGGATGTGTCTGTCGCAGAGGAGGCTTGCCCCATGGGACTTGCGCCGACGGCGAGTACGACCGCGACGCTCGCCATGGGCGACGCCGTGGCAGTCGCCTTGCTCGAGAAACGCGGGTTCAAGGAACAGGATTTTGCGCAATTCCATCCAGGTGGGACGCTCGGACGTCGTTTGCTGGTGAAAGTGCGGGACCTTATGCACAAGGGGCAGGAGATACCGCAAGTAATGGAGACGGTCTTAGCCTCGGTGGCCATTCTCGAAATGTCGGCCAAAAAACTCGGCATGACCACGGTGGTTGATCGAGCCGGCGCACTCCTGGGGGTCATTACCGACGGCGACCTCCGGCGCTTTCTCCAACAGGGCGGAGATTTCTCCAAGATCACAGCTGGGTCCTTGGCCTCGCGCCGCCCCAAGTTGATCGGGCCGGATGAGCTGGCGGCCAAATCGGTCGAAATGATGGAGCGCTATTCTATTACCACGCTCGTCGTCGCCGACAGCGCCAAACGAATTGTCGGGATTGTGCATCTGCATGACTTGCTGAAACATGGCATCGTTTAGCAGGATGCTGAAAAAGAGAGCGGGGTAGCTGGGACGATCCCTGTGCTCGCGCAACGCGCGGCCTCCGAAGGCCCTCGTTGGACGCGCGCAGTTGGGACCATCCCAGCCACCCCTTAGTAAGTGATAGATCACTGCGGCCTTGCTGGACGAACTTTTTGAGCATCCTGTGGGATCGCTCTTTCATGATAACGCAATGTTTTTCCCACAATCTGACGAAATAGGTCATCGATGAATCGCGTACCGGCGGCATGGAAATCGGTCGGGCAGGAATCGCTCAACCTGCCGAATTTTATTACGCTCACACGCATCCTCTTGATCCCTGTCTTTGTGGTGCTGTTTGCCACGCCGACTCCGAACCGATCCCTTAGCGCGGCGCTCGTCTTTGTTGTCGCAGCGGTCACCGATTTATTGGATGGCTATCTGGCTCGCCGTAACGGCCAAGTGACCACACTCGGGAAGCTGCTCGATCCCATCGCCGATAAGTTGTTGGTCCTCTCTGCCTTGATTCTTCTGGTCAACATCGAACGCGTGAGTGCACTGGTTGCGATCTTGATCATCGCGCGCGAAGTCGCGGTCACGGGCGTTCGTGCCATTGCCGCGGGTGAAGGCATGGTGATTGCGGCTGAGACGACGGGTAAGTACAAGATGGCGTTGCAGGTTGTGGCGATCGTGCTGTTGATCCTTGAGGACACGTTCTTGTCTAATCTCGGCAATCTACATCTCGCCGGAATCGTCACGCTTTATTTGTCGCTGGTGCTTGGGTATGTCTCAGGTGGTCAATATGTGTGGAGCTTCTGGAAGCAGGTCGTAGCTAAGGGACTCTGACAGGATGTCGAAATCCGCGCGCCTATCCTGCGGGAGTCTTGCGAGTTCTCTCGGTGTTTGCGCCTCCCATCACTGATTTCCTAATCCATGGAAGAAAATCTGCTCTGGTTTCTGATGACAGTGCTCGGCTACCTGCTAGGCGCCGTGCCTTTCGGTATCGTGGTGTCAAAGGCGATGGGACTGCCCGATCCTCGTACGGTCGGGAGCAAGAACGTCGGGTTCACCAACGTGCTGCGCGTGGCCGGTACGAAAGCGGGCATCCTCACCCTTCTGGGCGACATAGGCAAGGGGTGGGTGCTGGGCTGGGCTGCGATGCAGTGGCTCACCGTTGAATCCTTTATCATGGTCGTTGCGATCTCGCCGATCCTCGGGCACCTCTTCTCGCCGTTTCTTGGTTTCAAAGGAGGGAAGGGCGTGGCGACGGCTGTGGGAGCGGTGCTGGGTCTGTCTCCCTCTATAGGACTTCTCTTACTATTGATCTGGCTGGGGGCCGTAGCGATCTGGCGCTATTCCTCCGGTGGCGCGCTGGCAGCCTTCGGGTGCTTTCCGGTCGTGGCGATCGTGAACGAACAGAGACAGGAGTTTTTTATCTTTTCTCTGGTCGTCAGCACGCTGATCTGGATCAAGCACAAGGATAATATTGTCCGACTCTGGAAGGGGACGGAGAGCAAAATAGGGGAAAAGAAGCAGGGATAGGGAGATAGGAAGCAGTGAGGCGTCCTGCTTGCTCGTGAAACGAGCACGATGACACTGTGCTCATTCGACTGACGATCGGTTGACAGGGCTGCTGTCAAGCAGTAGCCTGGCACCGATTTCCGGCTCTCTTTTTACTTTACAGGGTTATCGCATGACGGAGCGTGAGATCATCAAGCCGGATGCCGACGAGCTGATCAGGAAGCTGCATGAGCGGCCACAGATGCCCTTGGCCGATTGGCTGCGAGCCCCTGCGCACGTGCACTACAAAGCGTTTCGCATGACCGATCCACCGGTGCAGCGGCCGGCAAGTCGCGACGAGTTCAGGTCTCTCCTGAAGGCCTTCAAGATCTCCGCGGACGCGATGGCCATGCATGACACGTTTGGCTATGGCGTGAAGGTGGAGGCGACCGGCGATCGGCTGATTCTGATCTGGCAAGCGCACACAGAGTACTACAGTTATCAAACCTGGCACATTCCCTCCGACCACGGTGGGGAGGTGAATTTTGGCCCGATGACCTTCCCGCAGTACCGGTCTCCGATCACTCCGATCGGTGCGGAAGTGTGCCGTCTGGATATCCTGCTGATGATCAAACCGTTGCCAGGAAGTGAGACGTTGCGCCCTCAGCTTCCTGGCCCCGTCATGTATGGCAGCCGGATTCTCGATGAGGAGACAGCGTTGGTCACCAGCTTTACACCGGACGAACATGGGCGCGAGCGCTATTGGGTCACGGTAGGGTCTGGCAGGTCCAGTAAGTCTCATCTGAAAGACATCGTCGACGCCATTGTCCGGATCGAAACCTACTACCACTTGTTACTCATGCAAAAGCCGTTGTTTTCGGCTGCCATCGATCAGGCCTACAAGTTCGAGCAGGTGCACTTGAAACAGCGTGAAATCATCAGCGAGCATATCGGGCACGCCGACACCCTGGCCCTACAGCGTTGGCTCACTGGGCTGACGCAAGACTTGTTGAAAACCACTCGGCTGTCCAGCAAGTTGCACTTCGAACTGTCCGCCTCTGTTCCTTACGACAAGATCGTACACCGGACGCTGCTGGCACTCGACGAACGTACGCTCCCCCTGTATCGTCCGATGTCCGAGTATGTCCTCAGCGGGATCACCGGGGTGGCGGAGGGCAATCAACAACTCCTGAAGCGGATGGACACTCTTCGTGGTGGATTTGAAGGGACAATTTCCATTATTCGCGCCCGCGTTGATCTCATGCTGCAAGCCCAGAACCTGTCGCTCTTGATCAGCGTCGACAAGACGACGAAGAGCCAGGCCATCCTCCAGTACACGGTCGAAGGTTTGTCGGTTATCGTGATTGCCTACTATCTCAGCGGGCTTATGGGTTATATCTTCAAGGGGCTTCATGAGATGGGGTGGCTGCGCAATGCGGATATTACCTCCGCCTTGTTCGTTCCGCTCTCGCTCGGTCTCGCATTGGGGATTACGGTCTTCGGACGAAAACTTCTTCACAAGAAATTCTCCGGCGAATCCTCGCCTGCAGCATCAGAGAAGCCTCAGGTTTAACAGGATGCTGAAACAGTCCGCAAGCGTACGAAGATCGTTATTTGGTTTGTCTGGTTTTTTGGTTGCACGAAACTAACCAGATGAACCAGATAAACAAAACAAACCAGATCAACTAGACAGCCCTGGCTTGTCCAGGACGCGCGCTTCTTTCCTCGTGCCAATGGTTCAACCGATGGGTGCGGCCGTCGCACAAATCATTTCCTGTAAGCCATGATTTTCCGTATAGTGTAACCAGAGAGGGGATGGATTCCCTCGAATAGACGACTGTTAACTTGGCTAAATAATGTGGCGCGTGGGCCAAGCGGCGGCTTGTGAGAGGCACGGATTTAACAAGCGTAGTATGCACTTCGGCTACGTGGGCCCTCGGTTGCACCGTCACATGATGACTAAACTCTTGTTAATCGGGGCCGGCGGGTTTATTGGCTCCGTCCTTCGTTATGTGGTCAGCGGATTAGCGCAATCGCTCAGCCAGAGCATTGCGTTTCCCTACGGCACGCTGGCGGTGAACATCCTTGGCTGCTTCTGCATTGGATTCCTGTCAGAACTGTTGGATGCCCGCGCGCTCATCAGCACCGGTACGCGAGCCTTTCTGGTTGTCGGCATCCTCGGTGGGTTTACCACCTTCTCGGCCTTCGGTAGTGAAACGATGAATCTGATCCGGGATGGAGAAGGGGCTCTCGCACTGATGAATGTCGGCGCACAAGTGTTGCTAGGGCTTGGAGCGGTCTGGCTCGGCTATTCGCTGGCTTATGTGATCTGGAGGTGACCCATGCTTTCTGCAGACGGTTCTCTACTTCGGATCTTCATCGGTGAGGGCGACAAGTATGAGAAGCAGCCGCTCTATGAATGGATCATCACCCAAGCCAAAGCGCAGGGACTGGCAGGCGCCACGGTCCTCCGCGGTCTGATGGGATTTGGCGCCAATACTCGTGTCATTCACACCTTCAAGATTGAACGGCTGTCGGAAGATCTCCCGATCATCATTGAACTGGTAGATGCAGCTGACAAAATCGAGGCCTTCCTCTCGTTTATCGAGCAGCACATTCACTCGGGCCTGCTGGCGACAATGGAGCAGGTCGAGGTCCGCTTCTACCGCGGGGATAAATCATCCTCGCCCAAGATACCGCCACAGTAGGGTTCTTTCCCAGAAAGGATGTCTGAGCTTCCCTCCCCAAATTTCGTCTTCCAAGGGTACTGTGCCATTGCCGTTAACAAGAAGACGAAGATGCTCAAGATATCGAAGCTGGAATATGCCGCCGAGTCCAGGGAGTAGGCGATCAAGCGTGCCACAGACGTCTGTCATTTCCCAATGAGGTAGGTGCCTATGATTTTTGTGACCGGTGGCGCTGGATACATCGGCTCGCATACCTGCGTGGAGTTGCTCGACGCAGGCTGCGCTGTCACGGTGTTCGATAATTTTTCGAATAGCCATCCCGAGGCACTGATGCGGGTGGAGCGAATTACGGGGAAGAAGTTGCGGTTGGTGCGAGGTGACATCCGCGACCCTGCAGCCTTAGTGGCAGCCCTGCGTGAGAGCGGGGCCAGTGCGGTGATCCACTTCGCCGGGCTCAAGGCCGTGGGAGAGTCGGTGACACAGCCCCTGGCGTACTACGACAATAACGTGGTCGGCACCCTGCGCCTGCTGGAAGCGATGGGGGAGTGTGGGGTGAAAACCCTGGTGTTCAGCTCCTCCGCCACTGTGTATGGCGATCCGATTCGGCTGCCGCTTACTGAAGACCACCCGCTCTCTGCCACCAATCCCTATGGCCGCACTAAGCTGATAATTGAGGAGATTCTGCGCGATCTGCACTGCAGCGATGCCTCCTGGAATCTCGGCATTCTGCGTTATTTCAATCCGGCGGGAGCCCATGCCAGCGGTTTGATCGGGGAAGACCCTCAGGGCATCCCGAATAATTTACTGCCCGTCGTGGCCCAGGTGGCAGTGGGGAGACGTGCTTGTCTCAACGTGTGGGGCAACGATTACCCCACTCCGGATGGGACTGGGGTGCGGGATTATATCCATGTCGTGGATCTGGCCCTGGGGCACCTCAAGGCACTGAAGGCGCTGGAGGGATTACAGCATAAGACCGAGTGTCTGACCGTGAATCTTGGCACGGGCACAGGATACAGCGTGCTGGATATCGTGCGGGCTTTTGAGCAGACAAGTGGACGGTCAGTGCCGTACAAGATTGCGCCTCGGCGTCCCGGCGACATTGCCTCTTGCTATGCTGATCCGCAACGGGCGTTTGAGTTGTTGGGCTGGCGGGCGGAACGTGGGGTTGGTGCGATGTGCGCCGATGCCTGGCGCTGGCAGAGTGCGAATCCTAATGGGTATGCGAGCTGATTCAGTCTCGATACGTTTTGCGGCCAGGGCTTGCCAACTCCGCGTAGGGGCTATCCCAAACCGGTCTGGAGATGAGAAGAGCGATGCGTGGGGCAAAGCGTGCTAGAGTGAGCGACGCCCATGATGCCGTTTACTCTTTGTTCCGCCACCGAAGCAGCGTTCATTCCAGCATCGGCGTCGCAGAGAGGGCGCCTATGCCCACAGCCAGCGCCATGGCAGTCGTTCCGAGAATGTGTTTCCACTGCATTGAATTTATCTCATTCCCTATCGCTGATTCATCGTAGCAGGATGCTGAAATAGTCCGTCAGCGGTCTGGTTCATTTGGTCTCTCTGGTTAGTCTGGTTCAACCAAATAGACGAGACAGACGAGAGAGACCAGACAGACCAGATGCTATGACTCCGTTGGCTGTTCAGGGCAATCGATAAGATAGCGAGGTAGCGCGGGTGGATCGGTGGCGATCTGTTGGGCATGGCAGGGAGGGATATCTTCTTTCAGCCGCTTCAGGAGCCTGAGGACCTTCATGTTGGGAGGCACCTTGCATATCCATAGATGTGTGCCGGACTCCAGTTCTTCTATGTGTCGTTGCACGCGAAATCCTGGATACTCCATGAAATAGGCGGACAAGAATCCTCCAATGGCTTGCACCACCCAGGGATGCGCGGTGGCATAGCGGTAGCTGATCCGAATCTCAACCACCTGCATGGGCTCTTGCTCATCCATTATTATGGGACAGTATAGCCTGTTTGCGACGGTGAAACCTCAGTAGGATGCTGAAAAAGTCAGCCAGTCTGTCTTGTTCATTTGGTCTATTCGGTCTGTCTGGTCTGTTCGGTTGCATGAGACTAACCAGATAGACCAGATGAACCAAACAGACTAGATAGACCAGACAGACCACACACGAAGAGGACGGCTTGCTTGACCCGCTTCGCATCTGCGTGTAGGGTCCCGCGATGCGCTTGGCGGGCGCGCGAGACTGGCGGGACGAGCGAGACGAACGAGGGTTCGAGGTCCGAAGTTCGAGGTTTTCGGAACTTCGAACCCCGAACTTCGAACCTCTGATCGCCCCCTTCTTACGTGGCTCAGGTGTGAAAGGCTTCATGGGCACATACAGTGAGATGCAAATGAAGATCGCCATTATCGGCGGAGGACCGGCCGGACTCATGGCCGCGGAGGTGGCGAATGCTGCCGGCGCACAGGTCGATCTCTATGACGCTATGGCCTCGGTCGGTCGCAAGTTTCTACTGGCTGGGAAAGGCGGCTTGAATCTCACACACTCGGAACCGCCGGAGAAATTTCTCTCGCGGTATGGGGCCTGTCGCGCGCAGATCACGCCGCTGCTCGCGTCGTTCGGGCCTGATGCGCTCAGGGCTTGGGCTCGTGGACTCGGCATCGACACATTTGTGGGTTCTTCCGGGCGCGTGTTCCCCACCGATCTCAAGGCCGCGCCGTTGCTGCGCGCGTGGCTCCGCAGGCTGCGCCAGGCTGGTGTGCGATTCCACATGCGCCATAAATGGTCCGGCTGGGACGAGCTGGGGGCTCTGCATTTTTCCACGCCAGAGGGAAACCGCTTTGTTCAGGTCGATGCCGTAGTACTTGCGCTCGGCGGCGGCAGTTGGCCGAAGCTCGGTTCCGATGCCTCGTGGGTGCCGCTGTTGGCAGGACGCGGGCTGCACATTGCGCCGTTGCAGCCAGCGAACTGTGGTTTCGATGTGGGCTGGAGCGAGCATTTTCGGACAAAGTTTGCCGGGCACCCGGTCAAGTCAGTGGCGATTATTGTGCGCAATGATGCCGGTGCTGAGTCCTGGCATCCGGGGGAATTCGTGATCACGGAGACTGGTGTGGAAGGCGGCGTGATGTACGCGGTGTCCGCCTCTCTTCGCGACGAGATCCTGGCGAAGGGAGTGGCGACCTTGCGCCTTGACCTGGCGCCTGATCGCGACATACCGCGCTTGACTCACGATCTGTCGAGACCACGCGGCAAACGTACGATGGCGACACATCTTCAGCGGCAAGCACATATCGAAGGTGTGAAGGCGGGCTTGCTTCGTGAAGTGGTCTCGAAAGAGGATTTTGCGGACCCGGCTCGGCTGGCCGCCGCGATCAAATCGTTGCCACTGCGACTTGTCGCACCGCGCCCGCTGGAGGAAGCGATCAGCACGGCTGGTGGAGTTCCATTCGAAGCGCTCGACGAACGGTTGATGGTCCGCCGGTTGCCGGGACTGTTCTGTGCCGGTGAGATGTTGGATTGGGAG
>JAENWB010000161.1:0-14090 GCA_016650275.1 Nitrospiraceae bacterium
GCCAGCTCCAGGCCCTCTTACGACGAGTGCGACGTGCTTCACTTCCAGCCTGATGCCCATGGCCTGGACCTTTCGCTTTCTTGAAGAGATTGCCCTGGCCGATATCGCCTTCGAAGCCGAGGGGGAATCGCTCGAAAAGGTCTTTCGAGGCGCGACGCAGGCCCTCCTTGAGTGCATGGCGAACCCTGCCACGGTGTCGGGAGAATGGGAGCGCGCGATTGAACGGACCGATGTGGACCCGTCGACGCTGTTGTTCGATTGGTTGTCGGATGTGGTGTACTGGAAGGACGCCGCAGGGGTCGTCTTCCGAGAGGCGCCGCTGACCGTGACGAGAGAGGGGGACCTGTGGCTATTGCAAGCCTGTCTCATCGGCGCACCGGTGGATCAGGAGACGCAAGAACTCCACGCCGATGTGAAAGGGGTCACGAAACATCGCTACGAGCTCAAGCAGACTGGCGGTTGCTGGAAGGTGCGCGTGGTGCTGGACGTGTAATGGTGGACATGTGGTGGAATCTGATGATCTGTCGATCTGTTGACTTGGTGGAAACGTGAGATGGGAATGTAGAGATTGGCAATCTTTATTTTTGGAAAATCGTCAGATCAATAGATCATCAGATCAACAGATACAACGTCACGAGTCTCTATGAAGCTGAATACCAACATGCAGGTGAACCGGGTTACCGATGAAATCTGGGAAATCCCTATGTCTGAAAAACCTGGCATGCTGGTGCCGGCCAGGATTTACGCAACCGAGGGGATTCTTCAGGCTATGGATTCCGGGGTCTTCGATCAGGTGACCAATGTCGCCTGCCTGCCCGGTATTCGCCGGTATGCGCTCTGTATGCCTGACGGCCATTGGGGCTATGGATTTCCGATCGGGGGTGTCGCGGCGTTCGACGTGCAGGACGGCGTCATTTCTCCCGGCGGTGTGGGATACGATATTAACTGCGGCATGCGGCTGATTCGAACAGATTTGACGCTGGCGGACGTGCAGCCATATCTAGAGAAGCTTATGACCGAACTCTTTCGGAAAGTGCCGGCCGGGGTCGGGGCGAGTGGATTTGTTCGTCTTTCGAGGGATGACTTTGGTCGCGTGATGACCCATGGGGCCAGGTGGTGTGTGGAGCGCGGATACGGGTGGCATCGGGATCTCGTCCGCATGGAAGAAGGCGGCTGCATCGAAGGAGCCGATCCGTCGATTGTGACCGACCATGCGGTCCAACGTGGCATCAACCAGCTGGGGACCTTGGGATCGGGCAATCACTACCTCGAAGTCCAGGTGGTCTCGAACGAGCGGATATTCGATCCGGTCACGGCTGCGGCGCTCGGCATCATCGGCCACGAGCAGATAGTTGTGATGGTGCATTGTGGTTCGCGTGGGTTCGGCCATCAGGTGGCGAGCGACTATCTCAAGGTATTTGAAAAGGCCATGCGTCGCTACGGCATCACTGTGAAGGATCAACAGTTGGCCTGTGCGCCGTTTCGATCTCCCGAGGGGCAGGACTATTTTTCCGCCATGAATTGTGCCGCGAACACGGCCTTTGTCAATCGCCAAGTCATTACGCATCAGATCCGCGAAGCCTTCGCGACGGTCTTCGGTCTGTCCGCCGAGGTATTGGGCATGGAGCTGGTGTATGACGTGGCGCACAACATTGCCAAGGTAGAACGGTATGCAGAAGGGGAATTGGTGGTGCATCGCAAAGGAGCGACCAGGGCATTTGGGCCGGGGAGTCCGGAGCTACCAGAAACGTTTCGACAGACAGGCCAGCCGGTCATCTGTGGCGGCTCGATGGAGACCGGCTCATATTTGTTGGTGGGGACAGACCAAGCGGTGCGTGACACGTTCGGGTCGACGATGCACGGGGCCGGGAGAACGATGTCCCGCGCGCAAGCGAAGAGAACAGTTCGCGGCGAGCAGCTGCAACAGCAGATGAAAAAGCGCGGCATTGTGGTCAAGGCCGTGTCGATGTCGGGCCTTGCTGAGGAGGCCGGCCTGGCCTACAAAAATATATCTGAAGTTGTAGAATCGGTCGCGCGTGCGGGAATTATAAGAAAGGTGTTGGAATTGCGCCCGATCGGGAATATAAAGGGGTAACAGAGTGCCGGTTTGCGAGGCGCGATGATGGAGCAACGAAAGAACCTCCGGTTTCACGTCCAATTTCGCAGTTCGTTTTCTTCTATCGCTATGGTCGGCGGAGAGGGCACCGTCGTCGATCTCTCCATCAGGGGTTGTCGTATCGACAGTCCCATCGACGTTCAGCCAGGAGCCTCGCTAGAGGTCCGGATCGCGGCGATAGAGCACGAACCCCCAATTCAGATTCAGCAAGCGTTAGTTCGGTGGAGTCGAGGGCGACAATTTGGCCTTGAGTTTGTGACGATGACTCCAGAAGAGTGGGCTAGACTGCAGCACACCGTGAGTCAGATCGAAATGGAGCCCTACGAACGGGACAAACAGGCTACTGAGCGTAACGAATATTCTTGAGTTAGTGAAGGATCATCTGCGAGGCCGTCATGCGGTGGAGGCGCGAGAGCCGCTTCGGCATCGAATTCCTCTCCTTGGTTTCTGAAGAACTGGCTCGTTTGTAACGCACCCTCACGCAGTTGAAACTGCACCCCTACCAGAAGAAGCCGACTGACGAGACGTCCGCCGTGGCGTAACAGCAATCGGCCACGCGGGCTCAGTCGGCAGACCATTCGCGCTGTGTGTGGTCTGTCTGGTTCATCTGGTTTGTTTAGTTGAACAAGACCAACCAGAGAAACCAGACAGACCAAAGCAACCAACCGGTGCTCGCGCGACACAGTCCATGTACGGTGACTTTCCGAAACACGGAAGTTATACTCCCCAGCTATGGATACATCGGTGGAATGGAGGTGGTTTCTATGAAGACTTATATCGGAGCGTTGTGGGGGATCGTGGGAATAGGGTTGTTCGCCATACCCGTTGTTGTCGCGGCTGGAGCCTCAGATAAGCCGGTGACCGGTGACACAGTTGTCCGGGAAGCGCAGGAGGCAGTGACGGCCACCAAGGACTATACGATTCAGCAAAAAGATGCGTTTCAGCGAAAGGTTCAAACGGAACTGGATGAGATGCAAGTGCGCATCACGCAGCTCCGTGGTCAGGTCAAGCAGGCGTCGGCAGAAGCACGAACGGATATCCAGAAGGCGATCGGAGAATTAGAAAAGAAAAAAGACCTGGCCCAGAAAAAAGCAGCAGAGATTCATTCCGCAACGGCCACTTCCTGGGAGCAGGTGAAGTTGAAAACCTCGGCTGCGATGGATGATCTTCGAGATTCTCTCGCACGGGCTCAGTCGTATCTCCCATCACGGTAGACCAATGAAATATGCCCTCTACCCCGGTTGTGCGGCGCAAGGGGCGACACCGGAACTGTATCAATCAACGAGGGCGATCATAGGTCGACTGGGGATCGAGGTCGTCGAACTCGCTGCCGCGGCCTGTTGCGGTGCCGGTGTGGTGACGGAAGCACATCCCGATATGGCGCTGGCGCTCAACGCCAGGACGTTTGCGCAAGCAGAGGCGCTTGGACTGGACGTCATGACGATCTGCGGCACCTGCCAAGGGGTGATGAGCGCAGCCAATCGGCGATTAAAGGCAGAGGCAGGGACCCTGGATCGCATCAACGCCCTTCTGGCACCGGAAGGCCTGGCCTACCACGGTCACCTCCAAGTCAAACATCTGTTGTGGATTGTGGTGCGAGACATCGGGCTGGCTCGCCTGGGTGCCCTCATTTCCATGCCGATGCGAGACTTCCGCATCGCTCCGTTTTACGGTTGCTACATTCTGCGTCCTTCGTGGGACCTGGGGTTTGACGATCCTGAGAATCCGCAATCCCTTGAGCGCGTCATCAAGGCCGTCGGTGGCGAATCTGTCGCCTATGCCGGGAGAACCAAATGCTGTGGGTTTCCCATCATCCTCGAAAAGGAAGCCATTGCCGTGGCGATGGCAGGGATGCACATGAAAGAAGCGAAGGAGCAGGGAGCAGATTTTATGGTGACGCCCTGTCCTCTGTGTCACATGAGTCTAGATATTTATCAAGATCGGGCTGGTCGAGCGGTGAACACCGAACTCCACTTACCGATCTTGCACGTGCCGCAGTTACTTGGTTTGGCGATGGGACTTCCGGCCAAGGACTTAGGGCTCTCGCATCATTTGATCTCGGTTGATTCCATTCTGGCAACGATTGAACGTCGTCGAACGCATCCGCAACCATTCTGAAGGAGTTGGCAAATGAATGTGGTGAATCTTTCAGACTATCAGCAGTTTAGCAGTGAGAAGATGAAGAAGAATAATATGTTTCAGACGCCACGATTCTTTTGCGACATCTACTGTTTCGAGCCGGGGCAGGAACAGAAGGGGCACAGCCACGGCGATCAGGATAAAGTCTATCTCGTACTTGAGGGGCAGGGCACGTTTCAGGTCGGTTCAGAGAAACAGGTGCTGGGTCCAGGGCAGGGGACCATGGCGCCGGCCGGGGAAGATCATGGCGTGAAGAATCACACAGGCCACCGTCTCAAAGTGCTGGTGTTTGTGGCGCCGAATCCCTCTTGAAGATGAGAGTTGGATGGGAACTGATCGATCTTCTGTGCTCGCGCAACGCGCGGCCGCAGAAGGCCCTCGTTGGACGTGCGCAATGGAAGATCAATCAGCCCCCATCCCCGAGAGATAACGAGCAAGCTTGGAGGGATCATTTGTAGCCTCGCTCGAGGGCCGCAGTCGAAAGCTTCTCACACCCTTGCTTGGTTGGATGATGAACTGGGAGAGAGTAAGCATCTATGCGCGCAGTGGGAGACCACACCAGCCGCCTCGCTGAACGCAGGTGCAGGTGAAGAGTTCAGGCCTCGCTTACCCCGCTATCGCTGATTATTTGAGTGAACCCCCGAAAGTTTTAGCGTGGGCTTATGATCGGCGTGGAACGGTTCGGCCTTCTTCTAAATCTTGCAGGTCGGCCCAAGCCGTGAGGTCGGTCCGTGAGGGATCGACCGCATCCCGGAGCCTGTTGAAGTATTCCTGCTTCTCCAGCGTGCTCGGTCCGCGATTCAGCATGATTCGGTTCCATGCTTCTAACTCGGCTGAAGGATGCGCCTCCGCCATCTGTGTGAACCATTGCGCCGCTGCTTCGTCTGATGGATTGGCTTTGACGGCTGCGGTGAACTGATTGGCCGTGATCCCTGCGAACTCCATGAGCCGGTCATCCATGGGGCAGGGGTAGATATATTCGCCTTCGGTACTGGCCAGCACGGCACGACACTTATCGATCATGCGCGCGAGATGGACGTAGCCCGCCATCATCACGCGCATGCTGCGGGGGAATGACTTTCGAAGATCCATCGAACTTCCGTGCACCCGCTTCGCCACTCCCCTTGTTGGGGAGAGGCGAAGCATCAGAGATCGTTAGATCAACTTGTGATTCGTAAACGTGAGGTTCTTCACGACGACTGCGCCGTTTTCGTAGGAAATGATGCGGCGGGTGGCCGGCAGATCCGATGATCCGATGCAGACATGGGTATCAGTAAGGCTTTCCACGTTGTTCAGCTTCCCATCGGTGGGTGAATAGTAGTACACGCTGTACTTCGTAGTCAGATATTTCTGATCCGGGGTGACTGCGCTCTCTTCCACGTTAATCGTGAAGGCAAAGGGGGTCATGCCTGGGTGCGCCATCGTGCGATTGATCTGGGTGATGCGATTGTCTTTGAGACGATAAAACGAGTTCGACCCGTGGATGATCAATTTCGTGCCGAACGGGTGTCCATCTTCTTCCATGGTCAATGAGTATTTACCGTCCGACTCCTCGAAGCTTCTTGGGCCACGGTGCACCGCGATCATACCGAGCTGTTCCTGCGCCCACTTTTGCACGTCGGCCTCTCCCAGTTGGACCGACACTTCACGAGGGCCTTTGACCATGACGGGTCCGCTGGTTTCTTTCCCGTTCACATTCACTATCAGTTCGGCAGTGAATCCTGTAAAGTCTTTTTGCCACCGCGCGGTCTTTTCGAAGGCTTGCCGAAGCATTTCGCGGGCCTTCGGATCGTCGGCAACCGTGGTCTCTTCCTGTTTTCGTTGATGCTGTTCCATGGTGTAGTCTCCTTGTTGAAGCGTCCAGAGGAGCCATTATACGCATGGAGTGAAACGTGCCACAAGCGCTAGCAGGCGCGCGACGGGCACGTCTAGCCAGACAGGCGCGATGTGCAAGCCCTGATTCTGCCTGTCTTGCTCATCCCGCCTGCCCCGCCAGTCTCGCGGAGCAGTCCTGCGAAGGCGCTAGAAGAAATTGAACATTTCGGCTATACTGCGCCGCGCAGGGGCTCTATGCCCACATAGAATGAAAGGACGGACATGGAACGACGGGCTGCTTCCCATACCGAAGAAGAAGAGATGAATCATCGTCGCCGATTGCTGAACGCCGCAAAGAAAGGCGATCAGAAAGCCATCGGTAAGCTCTTAGAGCTTTATCAAGTGCGGATCTATAGTGGTGATATGGTGACGAAAATGAATAAAACATCCGCGACGCACAAGCTTCAGGCTCAGCTCGCTGAAGGGAAGCCCGTGAAGGGTGGGTCGGGGAGTCACGGCAAGAAGACTGCGCCTGCGAAGCTCACTTCAGCAAAACCCACACATGCGAAGTCGGCTCCAGCGGAACGCGCACCTGCGAAAGCCGCAGTGCGTCCTGCCATCTCGAAGGCTAAGCCAAAGGCAAAGCAAAAAGCAAAATCAAAAGCTCGACCAACCAAAGCATCAGCAAAGAAACACAAAAAGTAGCCAGGCTACGATTATTGCACGGCCACTCGTAGTCCCCCTCCCGCCAGTTTTGCGGCGATTTTTTCCGCTTGTGCCAGTGCACCCGCGAACACGATGGCTTCCCCGTCATGATCGATCTTCCATGCCAGCTCAAAGGCCTTCGTGGAGTTCATGCCCGGAATGTACTGGCAAAAGAGCGCAATGACTTGCTCGTAGGTATGACACTCGCAGTTGAACACGATCACACGTGCGTCGAGTCCGACCCCTGCGTCGATGCTGGTGGTCTCTGTCGGGACGGGGGGTGCGAAGGGGGTTTTCGTGCCGGCCATAGGAACGAATTCTAGCAGACTGGGCTGTAATTATTAACTGGCTTCGGGAAAAACTATGTGTGCATGCAAAATGTCATTGATCTGCACATCTGGAGCAACAGGAGAATGCCACGAAGGGTGCTCAAAAAGGCCGTTCAGCAAGGCCGCAGTAAGCGAAGAGGCGAGGCGTACGCTTCAGTACGTTGAGCCTCTGAGCGATGCGAGAACGAAGCTGGCGGACTTTTTCAGCATCCTTCTAATAGCCTACCCGGATAAGCAAGTGGTTCGTTCTCAGCCAATTCTCTCGGACACAGGATTGTGCATAGAGCACGAAATGAGCGGGGGAGTCTGTGACTGGTTGGAGCTGGTGTGCCAGCGCCAGGGTCTGCGTATAGGCGAGTGAGGCGGATGTCTTCACGAGGGCGAGCCCATATTCAAAGTGGTATCCCTCTTCAAGGGTGGCGCTACTCTTCGAGAGTGCTCTCACCCGACCGAGATCATAGGCCTGCTGTCTGAACGAGTCGTCCATGAGACGCAGGAGTGCGGCAGGGCCTGGCATGAGGCTGTCGCCGATACGAAGACTGTGGGAGGGCTCAAATAGTCCACGTTGGAGACGACGGTCCCGGCGAAGCGCGTTGTGAAAGTGCGCGCGCCAAAGAGGATCCTGAAGGTCGCGATCGATGGCGGCTGCCACAGTAGGTGGAAGCGGTCCACTCACGTCATAGCCCTGCACGAGGCGTCCGGACTCGATGAGATCAGGGAAGCTCATACCCATCCGGTCTTGGAACGCCGTCATCCCGGACATGGGGGTCAATTGTAGCGCCATGAAATCACGAAAATGGACGGTGGCAAAGCGAGTCAGGAGCCGTGCCAAGGTATCTGGGTGGCATAGATGAAAGGGGTAGAACAGCGCGTGGGGGAGTTGGGGTCGATTCATCGACAAAGTTTCATGGTCATGCTAGGGTTTGCGCGTGCGATATCTCTTCACGTCGTGGCTTGATTTCCTGCTCATCTTTGTCCCTGCGACTATCGCGCTCGAAGTCCTTCGAGCCGATCCACTGCTGGTCTTTGTGTCGGCTGGACTTGCCATTATTCCGCTGGCGGGCATATTGGGGCGCGCTACCGAGCATTTGACGACCCATGTCGGTGCCGGCATTGGTGCGCTGCTCAATGCGTCTCTTGGCAATGCCGCGGAATTGATTATCGCACTTGTGGCTCTGCGCGAGGGCCTTCACGATGTCGTCAAAGCCTCTCTCACCGGCTCGATCCTGGGCAATATCTTACTCGTACTCGGGGTCTCCATGTTTGCCGGTGGGATGAAGTTCGAGCGGCAGAAGTTTAATCAGACCGCTGCCGGAATGGGCGCCAGCCTCCTGCTCCTGGCTGCTGTGGGGCTGGTCATTCCGGCCCTGTTCCATTACACCGCGTCCAATCGTGGCATGGCGATCGAACGAGAGCTGAGTCTTGAAATCGCGGTCGTGCTATTCATTATTTATGTGCTGAGCCTCGTGTTTTCCTTGAAGACACATCGCCATCTGTTTGCGGGAGAGGCTCATGATGCCTCGGACCTCGGAGAGCAACCCTGGACTCGGGGCGCCTCGATTACAGTGCTCACCGTAGTGACCTGTCTCGTGGCCCTCATGAGCGAGATGTTGGTGGGGGCATTGGAGCCAGCTGCGCACCGACTCGGGCTCACGCAAGTCTTTGTCGGTGTCATTCTCGTTGCCCTTGTGGGCAATGCGGCCGAACATTCCACGGCCGTGATGGTGGCGCTGAAAAACAAGATGGACCTAGCCTATGGTATCGCGGTTGGGTCGAGCCTACAGATTGCATTACTCGTTGCACCATTACTCGTCTTTGCCAGTTATCTCTTCGGCACGCCGCTGGATCTGATCTTCACACCGTTCGAGGTGGCTGCGGTGACGATCTCGGTTTTGAGTGTGGGATTCGTGGCGATGGACGGAGAATCGAACTGGATGGAAGGCGTGATGTTGGTCGGGGTCTACCTGATGCTGGCCATCGCCTTTTTCTTCCTACCCGCCTGACAGGATGCTGAAAAAGCCCGCCAGCCTGTCTTGTTCATTTGGTCTGTTCGGTCTGTCTGGTTTGTTTGGTTACATGAGACTAACCAGATGGACCAGACAGACCAGATAACCGGACAAACCGGGTTCGTTTCGCCAGTCTCGTGCGCACTATTCGCGTCAGACTTTATCCATGTCGATGACTTCCGTGGCCTCCCACAGATTCTTCTGCTCCGCATCCGCCAGTTCCTTCACCCGATCCTCTTCCGTCTCTGCGCCGAACTGAACCGCTTGCGTCGGTACAGGCATTTCCTTCTCAGACAGAGACGAATTGGTCTCTAGTGGCGACGGCTGTCTTCGGTGCTTCTTGGCGGGATCCATATTGACGGGCATGGCACCTCCGACGTGATCGGCGTTCAGTTTCCACCCCACCCAAGGACAAAGTCAATGGAGTGCGGTGATTACTAGCGAGAGGAGGCTTGTCTCTTTTAGCAGGCTGTACAAAAAGGCCAGACTTCTCACCCGCCCAACCCTGGCGCGTCAAGACGCGCCTTGCCCCAAGCAAGGCCGCAGCTCCACTGCTGACCCTCGTTTCACGCCTTACGTTTAACGGTTTCTGAGAGTGATGCGAGAACAAAGCCGGCGGACTTTTTCAACAGCCTGCTAGTACAACTGGCCGGCGATGGTGTCGGCCTGAAGGCGACCTCGTGCCGATAGTCTGCTGCGCTCACCGTCTTCTTCGAGCATTTGTTGCGCGAGTAACTGTGCAATGACTGCCGCATGCCCATAGTTTTCGGCATGCAGATGAAGACGGCTGGTGCGAACTCCTTGAATAAGTCGCAAGCCAAAAATCACGGCGTCACGGAGTTGCTCCTCTTCCGAGAGCCTGGTGCGATCTTCAATAGGAAGTCGGCTTTCCGCGAGCGATGTGTCGTAGGCCGCAAGGTCGGCGACGTTGCCGAATCTTGTCCCGTCCAGGTAGGACTGTGCGCTCGGGCCCAATCCAAGATATTCGCCATTGGTCCAGTAGAGCAAATTGTGTCGGCAGGCATATCCCGGTTTGGCATAGTTCGACACTTCATACTGCTCATAGCCGGCGTCGCCGAGTATCTGCTGCGCGACCTTGTCCATTTCGATCTGAAGACCTTCGTCTGGAGCTGAACTCCGTTGGCGTTGGATGTTGGATGCGAGCCTCGTATTCTCTTCGACCGTGAGGGCATAGCAGGACAGGTGTGTGGGCGCCAGAATGAGACAATGGGCGAGCGTCCGCTGCCAGCTCTCCAGGCTTTGGCCGGGGAGCCCATACATCACATCGAGATTGATGTTTGTGAATCCGGCGGCTCTGGCCTGAGCAACTGCTGCGACGGTCTCATGGACGGCACCAGGCCGTCCGATCCGAGTCAAATCGCCATCCTCCATCGATTCTGCGCCGAAACTCATCCGGGTGACGCCGGCCCGAAGCAGTTGTACGAGATTCTGCTCGGAGATCGTGGAGGGGTGCGCCTCAAGGGTAATTTCACAGTCTGAGGTCAGGGTGAGATGCGTGCGAATCTCAGACAGGATTGCGACAAGCTGAGCGGAGGCGAGCACCGTCGGTGTGCCGCCTCCAACATAGACGGACTGGATGGGACGGCCTGCGGCTATGTGTTGTTGCGCCGACAGTCTGATCTCCTGAGTGAGGGAGCGGACAAACACTTCTGCCCGGCCCTCACGGTGGATCTCAAGATAGAAGGCGCAGAAGTCACATCGCTGCCGGCAGAAGGGAATGTGGAGGTACAGACCAAGGGGAGAGGGTGTCATGACGACAGGGTGAATCCTTGCGGTTTGGAAAAGTCCCGTGCGAGAACGACTTCAATTTCATCGGCAGAGGATTTCCCCCGGTTGCGCACATGGGCTTGCCAAGACTTGTGCTGCCGCAATGATTCGAAGAGCACCTTGAGCAGATCTGGTTTGATTCGCGCTTCCCACTCGTGCATCCAGGCATGGTGCTCCTCATCGCCCGCATAGTCGTCAGGGAACGAGGCCTCCAGGCTGAATCGAAAGGTAAAGGTTTTTTCTTCTTGGTACATACAGCTCCTGGCAGATTGCGAAGTGGCTGGCCCGATCTTATAATACCCCACAGAATAAGGAGAACAATTATGCCTATTTTCGAATATGTCTGCGGGGAATGCAATCATCGGTTCGAACTGTTGGTATATGGCGATACGCAAGCTGCCTGCCCGAAGTGCCAAGCCACGAAGCTGGAGAAACAAATCTCTTCGTTCGGGGTTGGCGGCACGGATGCCTGGGTGCTGCCAGGTCAAGGGGGAGGGGCCTGCGGAAGTTGCGGTGACCCGCGCGGCCCCGGTTCCTGTTCTACAAATTGACTATGGAGTCCGGCGAACAGGCTCTGCAGCGTGCGATTGCCGCCATCTCCCAGTCAGACCCGCTCACCAAGTTGCTTGAACAAGTAAAGCTTGGCCGGATGAAACCCACCGATGCCGGGTTGCGTGCCGTGACCGAGTCATGGATGGGTACCTATCAACATATTATTGAGTCTGGCGGCTTCACCAGACAGGCCTTGCGTCGCATCGATCCAAATCCTCGTGTGGCCATCTTGATCGAGTGTGGAGTGTTGACTGGTGAGCAACCGGCGGTCACTGCTCTTCGCACGAGTTTTGAGCGGGCTGTCGCTGCTGCCACGGAGTAATCTCATCCATGTGGATTCTCTGGGGCATCGCTGTTCTGTTCCTGACCGTCGGACCGGTTAGAGAAGGCCAGGCGGAGGACGCTTTCGGCACGAGATTTCTCCTGACGGTTGCGCGCAACGATCTTTCCGCCATTCTGCCGCCGGATTCTCATATCCTGATCGATCCTCGTTCAATTGAACAGTTTCTTGACGCACTGGATGGGACCCCGCCGGACTGGGGCCTGGTCTACGGCCAGGGTCATCACGACCCCGCACATGACGAACGATTGTTCACGTTGAATCGGGAGCGCGATGTGAAGCGCGCAGGTCGCTCGGCGCTGACGTGGCGCCTGGCGTTCGCATGGGTAGGGGAGTTGTCGGCCTACAAACCTGAACTCGGCGGCTTTCCTGTCGCGCTGGGACCAACGTTCATTCAAACCAGGTGGGGGATGGTTCGCTTTAAGCCTGAAGAAGTGCCAAGTAATCTGGTTGCCATCGCAGATGCCGTACAACGCGACCGGCTGCAGCAGCAGTTGGAGACCGGGAAATCAGTTGAGATCGATGTTGTGATGATCGGGAACCTGATTCCCGAAGAATCAATTATGTACGACTTTTCCCATGATGAGGAAGGTCTCGGACTCATCATGCCGTTCGTGCGAATCGAACGAGTCGTCTTTGTCATGGCTCCATAAGTTTTCCTCAGTCGTCACACACGTGTGTCCACGCCAGGCACATCCTATTGCCCTGAGGTTCTGACAGCAGCCCATCAGGGCCTGCACGGTTGCACTTGGAGTTCGAACTCAAGGAACGAATGGCCAATGGCGGATGGTCAGAACAAGACACAAGCATGTGAGATATCGCATCAACGTACAATCTAGCCCGCATTATTCGTGAGCGCTTCTGCTGTAATCGCCGAAGCCTGACTTAAGCGAGACGGGCGAGACTGGCGGGAAAAGCGCGACTCGAAGTTCTGGGTTCGAAGTTTCGAAAACCTCGAACTTCGGACCTCGAACCCTCGTCCATCTCACACGTCACGCAAGTCCCGCGCCTCGCGCTTGTCGCGCGCCACTGCACCATTTCGCGACGAACCGTCATGAATAATGCGGGCTAGGTCTTTTTCAATCCACAGGCTTTGGTGACTGCATCGCGATACGCCTGCCAGAGCGTCAGGCATTTCTTGAGGCAGCTCAGAACGGCCTGTTGTTGGGTGTGTGTTGTAGCGTAGTTCACCACCATGGCGTAGGCATCATGACGGTGGCCGGCTTCGACCATTTGGTGCGCGCGAATCAGATCCATGGAATCGGGAAGCAGTCCGTGGTATTTCACCAAGGGGTGGCCTTGGACGATCGCTTCGATGTCTTCGGCGGTTTTGGGCTTGGAGGGGTGGGCGATCTCTGCGCGATCCTTCACGCTGCCTTCTACGAAGACAGTCAGGGCCGCTGCTCCGATGACCCAATCCCGGCTATTCGAGACACGATCCAGCCAGGCGCGGTAGCGTCGACTGGCCGGTAAGAGGCGCACCTTCTCAAAGTCACGCGCCGGCAACCCAAGGCCTGCCATCATGGTCAGGAACAATTCCGGGTGCGACTTTCCCAACGAGAGCCCCCCGGTGTCTTCTTCGTAAATATTATCGGCGAGCATCCGGCGGACCGGGGCCGGTGGATTCTGTCCGTGAATGCGAGCCAGGAACACAGGAAAGTCACGCACGTACACGCCGTACTCTTGTTGAAAGTGGCGGGTGAGCTGATCGACGGTGACCGTTCCGTCGGCGAATGCCGGCCAGGCCCAATGATGCTTGCGGTTCATAATACGCAAGAGTTCCTCTTGGAATCGGCTTTTCGTCATAGGGCGTGTCATGTCTGTTGCCTTCCTGGTAAGCGGCTCGGTACAATTCGATGGCGCGGAGGTATGTCAATGAATCAGATGACGATTCAGAACCCAGACGACATTCTGTCGATGCTCGCAGAGGTGTCCCTGCGAGGGTCGGGTTTTGTAACGGACTGTCTCCTCGACTATGTGTTGGAAGAAGGCTTCACGGAGCCGATCTTTCTCAATGCCAGCGGGGAAGATCCTGATGCCTTTTTTAAAGGCCAATCTCCTGCCTGGGCGGTGTATCAGATCCGAGAATGGAAACGTGTGTTGACCGTTTCGGGCGGTCCCGGCAAAGAGCGTCGCGTACAAATTACAGAAACCCCCTAGCTCGCGGATGAGTGTAAGAGGGATGCAGAGAAAAAGCAATAAAACGAAGGAGGTTCAACGGCCCATGGCCGGTTTGAACGCGGAGTGCGTCGCATGCCGATGATCCGCCTCACTGAGCCGCAGAGCCTGGGCGAGCTGGC
>JAENWB010000162.1:0-11196 GCA_016650275.1 Nitrospiraceae bacterium
GCCGCCGCTTGTCGGGCGCCTTCAAGCATCTGTTGCCGGGGTACGAGGTTATAGCGTTCGATGGGGGCGCTGGAGATTGCAGATTGGGAACAGTAGTGACAGTCTTCCTGGCAGGCCCCGCTCTTGGCGTTCTGCAACATCTGGAGGCGAACGGTCTTACCAAAATAGTGGGATCGGACGGTAAAGGCGGCTTGGAGGAGTCCCAACAACTGCTCATCTGGAGTATCAAGCACGGCCTGGCATTCGCTTCGTGTCAGCGTCTCGTCGCGCAAGGCTTTGTCAGCAAAATCCTGATAGTTGACCATGGGACACTCCATCATCTGTAGAGGCTGCATTGACTGCGATGCGGATGGCTGCGCGTACGTTAGACGGCCAGACTGGCCGAAAACCTACACGGTTTCGAAAGGAGAAGCAATGCCCTGGTAGGGAACCGCGGAGACTGGGAGGGGGCCGCTGTCTTGACCGGGGACCGCTTGACCGGCATTTGGCCAGGGCAGTGCGACGAGCGTATTCCAGGTCCCACAGCGACGGCAGCGTCCCGACCATTCGGCCGATTCTTGCTGGCAGGCAGTACAGACATAGGGGACGACCACACGCTTTTTGAAATGCAGGGCTTTCTTGAGTTCAGAGACGGCCTGTTCCATGTGCTGCTTGCGCAGAAAGAGATTGGCCATGATTTTATGATAATCGACCAATTGGTCCTGTATCCCTTCGACGGTCGAGAGGATGTCGAAGGCTTCGTCGACCATTTCGAGCCGGTAGTAGAGCTTGCCTAAATAGAACTGGAGGGCGGGGTTGTTCGGGTCTTGCTGGAGGGCATCCTGGTAGACACGGATAATTTCGCTTGGTTCGCCCTGTTCGAGGAAGAGTTCTTCGAGGCGGTGCAGGATGATGATACTGCGGGTCTTGGCATAGACTTTCTTGAGAATTTCTACTGCCTGCTTGGTCTTGCCTTCCCGGATCAAGATTTCGCCGATGCCGATGTAGGCCGGCAAGAACGTCCGGTCTTTCTTAATGGCGCCTCGGAAGTAGCGTCGTGCCTTATCGGGGTGGCCTCGTTCCAGCAGTTGGCGCCCTGTCTCGTATGTGCAGCCGGTGAGGAGGTGGGCTTCGGCCAGGCGTTCCGGCTCAGGCAGTTTGGCCTTCAGGAGACGATGTTGGATTTCGAGCGCCTCGCTCCATTTTTCGAGCCTGATCAATAGATCGCGCTTGCGGATGAGCGCGGTGAGGTTGTCCGGTTCGATCTTGAGCATCTTGTGCAGGGTCTGCAAGGCGTCCTCGTAGCGCTTGGTGCCCTCCAAGTCGTTTGCCAGCTCCAGCAGAATTTCGATGTTGCGATCGTCGACGCGATTCGCTCGTTGATGGAGGCGGATCGCCTCAGCGAAGTTGCTCTCCGCACGGTAAATGTTTCCCAGCCATAGCAGCGAGTCGACACGATTCGGGTCCATGGCCAGCGCTTTTTCGAACAGACCGATGGCTTCGACGGTGCGTTTCGACATGAAGGCATGGGTGCCTTCACGATGGAGCGCATCGATTTTTTCCTTGCGCCGCAACAGCCGCATGCTGCGCCAGTTGCCGATGACGTGGGCGGTTTGCCGCATGCCGACTGCCAGGGCCACGAGCACGGCGCCGACGGCCATGGAAAAGATGACGAGTGTGACCGGACTCAGCTCGAACTGGATGGAGGGGCTGGTCCGGACTGCGACTGTTCCAGGATTCAACTCGCGAAAATAGCTGTAGAGGAAGATTCCGGCGCTGACGAGGAAGATGGTGGTGAGCAGTCGGAGCATTGATCTAGGCCTTTGTTTTCGCTGGCGCCTTTTTCCGTTTCACGGGCCGTGGGGTGACCGCCTGTTGTGCGGCCGGCGGTTCGCCCGGGATGGCGATGCGCTTTGCGTCGGCCCACAACCGTTCGAGTGCGTAATGCTTCCGGACATCCTGCCTGAAAATATGGACGATGACATCGCCGAAGTCCATCAGAACCCACTGCGAGGACCGCGTACCTTCGACGCTCAGCGGTTTGGATCCGGAGCGAGAGAGGACGCCGTCGATATGGTCGGCGATGGCACTCGCCTGGCGATCCGAATCTGCAGAGCCTATGACCAGGTAATCGGCAACGGAGGTCAGCGGCGCAACCTGGAGTATGAGAGCATCGGTGGCCTTCTTGTCGAGCATGGCCCGGGCAATGGCGAGGGCCGTAGACCTAGCTGTTCGTGCGATCGCGGTCCTCTTGGTAGAGATGATGTTGAAGTATATAAGATTCCACTAAGGGCGGCAACAGATTTGCCACCGGAAGCCCTTGGCGGATTCGCGAGCGAATGTCCGATGCGGAGATCGGGCAGGGTGGTAGTTTGAGGCAGGTCAGGCCTTGCTTTCCGAGTGGCGCCTCGATTCGGGAAATCCGTCCTGCATCCAAGTCCGCCAGCGAGGGGTATGGAATCGGCGGAATCAGTGCCACGGTTGAGAGGGAACGAAACGACAGGCCTGGCCGGGAGAGGACGACGAACCGGCAGAGTTCCAGTAGTGTCAGCGGCTCACGCCAGGAGGGAAAATCCAGAAAGGCATCGAGCCCGATCAAGAAAAAGAGCTGGGTCTGCGCTCCATATTCTTGCTGCAGCAGGCGAATGGTGTCGATGGAGTAGGACTTGCCTGGCCGACGGATTTCCACATCAGAGATGGCGAGAGAAGGGTCTGAGGCGATGGCAAGGCGGACCATCTCATAGCGGTCTTGGGCCGGCGCCAGACTGCCGTTCGGTTTATGGGGAGGGTGACTCGTGGGAATGAAGAGGATTTGGTCAAGCCCGATGGCCTCGCGTGTCTGGCGCACGATGGCTAGGTGACCGTTGTGCACGGGGTTGAAACTGCCGCCCAATAGTCCAAGACGCATACGTCAAATGATGAATGTTCGATGTCGAATTTTGAATGAGGGAACATGCGAAGACTCGACGCAACCTTGACTCTCTCGTTCAGCATTCAACATTGAAAACTTAACATTATCCTTCAGAGGATTACGAGGTTGTCTCGGTGGATGACTTCCTCGTATTCCTGCGGGCCGAGCTGCTGCTGGATCTCGATCGTTCTGAGCCCTTTAATCCGCGCCAAGGTATCGGAGGAGAAGTTCACGAGTCCTTTGGCAAATTCTTTGCCATCTTGGTCGAGGCAACTGACGGCATCTCCCGTATCGAACGGACCGCTGATGTCCAGAATGCCTGAAGCCAACAGGCTCTTGCCCCGTCGGGCTAGCGCCTCGACGGCTCCGGGGTCGAGCGTCAGGGTGCCTCGCGGCCTGAGGGTGAAGGCGATCCAATGTTTACGACCGGTGAAGCGACGTTCCTTCGCGAGGAAGAGGCTGCCGCCTGATCCGCCGGCTAATACGTGCGGAAGGAGGCCAGCTTTTTGCCCGTTCAAGATCAAGGTGGCCACTCCATACTCACTAACTTTCTTGGCAGCCTGGACTTTCGTGGCCATGCCCCCAGTTCCCTCGAACGTGGTGGAGATGCCAGCCCGCTGCTCAATTTCCTCTGTGATGTCCTGGATTAGCGGAATTAGCGTGGCTGCAGGGTTCTTGCGTGGGTCCTCGGTAAAGAGGCCGTCGATATCGGACAGGATGATCAGGAGTTCCGCGTCGACCAGATGGGCCACCTCGGCCGCCAGCGAATCGTTGTCGCCGACGCGGATTTCATCAACGGCGACCGTATCGTTTTCATTGATGATGGGGATCACGCCGAACCCGATCAGTGCACTCAGGGTGTGGCGTGCGTTGAGAAACCGACGGCGATCGGCGAGGTCGTGGTGGGTGAGTAGAACTTGCGCCACTTTGACGTCGAGCCGCTCAAAGGATTTTTCGTACGCCCACATGAGCCGGCTCTGGCCGACCGCAGCGGCCGCCTGTTTCACGGGGAGACTCTTGGGGTATTCCTTCAGGCCTAATTTCTTGATGCCGGAGACAATCGCGCCGGATGAGACGATCAAGACTTCACGTCCGCTCGACCGGACTGCTGCGATTTCATCCGCGAGCCGATCGATCTGTTCTGGGCGCAGCCCTGTGTCTCGGGACGCGACAAGACTGCTCCCAATTTTGATGACGATGCGGGTGGCCTGTCTTAGGAGATCGTCTCGCATGGCGTGGCTCGAAGCTGCGCTACCTGTTGCCCTACATAGGTGACGAGTTCCGTCAGTCCTTCTCTCGTGGCGGCAGAGATCGGAAGGCACGTATAACGATGGCGTGTACAGTACTTCTGCAACTCGCACAGGCGTGCCCTGTCTCCAACCACGTCGATTTTCGTGGCGACTACCGCAAAGGGGCGTGTGGTGATCGGCTCATCGTAGGCGGCTAATTCCTGACGCATGATCTCGAAGCTCTTGACGGGATCCTCGGGGGCCCATTCTGATACGTCGATCATATGCAGCAAAAACGACGTGCGTTCGATATGCCGAAGAAATTGGAACCCCAGTCCCTTTCCTTCATGGGCACCTTCGATGATCCCGGGAATATCTGCGACGGCGAAACTTCCTTTGTCTCCCCAGCGAACGATCGCCAGATTCGGCGTCAGCGTGGTGAAGGGATAATCGGCGATCTTCGGTCGGGCTGCCGAGATTGCGGCGATGAGCGTCGATTTTCCGGCATTGGGAAAGCCCACAAGCCCGACGTCGGCCAACAGTTTCAGCTCGAGTCTAAGCGACCGTGCTTCGCCTTCCGTGCCTGTTTCAAATTCCGTGGGCGTGCGGTTGGTCGACGTGGCGAAGTGGTTATTCCCTCGTCCGCCACGGCCCCCGTGAGCTCCCACAAACTGCTGCCCTGGGGTGACTAGGTCGGCCAACATTTCATCGGTCTGATCATCGAAGATGACGGTGCCGACTGGAAGGGCCACTACCACATCCTCTCCGGTTCTTCCGGAGCAATTGGCAGCGCCACCCTGGCGACCGACTTCTGCTTCGTAGTGTTTCTGGTATCGGAGGTCGAGAAGCGTGGTCATGCGAGGCGACGCTTCAAACACGACTTTGCCGCCGTGGCCGCCATCACCACCGTCCGGCCCACCGCGGGGCACGAATTTTTCGCGCCGAAAACTGCATGCGCCGTCGCCGCCGCGGCCGGCTTTGATCTGGATACGGACTTCATCGACAAACATCGGCGCACCGTTTCAGCGTGATGACTGTGTGGGCATGACCTGCGAGGAACACCCCGTCGCACCCCAATGCATGCCGGGAGCCCTCGCGGTAACGACACTGTGACGAGAAAAGAAGAAAAGAATGTACTATGAAATCGAAGGCGCGGAGTAGACACTGACCTTTTTTCGTCCGCGTCCGCGTTCGAACTTCACGGTCCCTGTAATGCGGGCGAAGAGTGTATGGTCTTTGCCGAGGCCCACGTTGAAACCGGGGAAAAACTTCGTTCCCCGCTGACGGATCAAAATCGATCCGGCCTTCACGGTCTCCCCGCCGTAGGCTTTGACCCCAAGATATTGCGGATTGCTGTCGCGCCCATTTCTAGTTGATCCGCCGCCTTTATTTGTTGCCATGACTGAATCCTCGTTAAGCCGTTTCGATGCCGGTAATGCGCAATTTAGTGAAGCCCTGGCGATGGCCATTGGTCCGCCGATAGTTCTTGCGCCGTTGTTTCTTGAAGATGGTGATGGAGCGGGTTCGATCCTGGTTGATGATCTCGGCTTTGACGGTGGCCCCTTTGACCAAGGGTTGTCCGACTACCATACCCTTCTCGCCATGCACCAGCCGAACTTGTCCGATTTCGATTGTTCCCCCGACCTCGCCGGGAAGGGATTCCACCTGGACCAATGATCCAGTTTCGACTCGATACTGCTTGCCGCCTGTCTCAATGATTGCGTACATAAGTCCCTGTCTCCGTTACAGAAGATGAACTTGTAACATATGGATTTGAAGCCTGTCAAGGTACAGCCGCGCGCTCCCTTAGATTCCACCCCTGACGGAGTCGACCGGCAAACCTTCCCCCTCCTTCGGGTTACCCTATTCGGGGGCTATCTTGCTCTGGTTCCTGCGCGTATGCTATTTTTCTCTCGTAGAACCATTTCATGAATCGGAGATAATGATGGCCGTAGCACCGAATCCTCGTCCCTCCAAGCCGAAAGGCGCTCGATTTGTGCTCCGTCCCTATCGTCGCATACCGACCTGGCTTCCTCTTTATTATCTCAGCGGGGAATGTATCGGGAAGGGTGTTGTGACCAATCTGTCTCAATTGGGGATGCGGGTCCAGGGTGACCATGCGGTTGAGCCAGGCCTCGATTTGGCGTTACGCCTCACGCTTGCGGACAATGGCTCGACGATAGAGATTGAACGAGCGACGGTCCGATGGGTTAACGGGTATGATTTTGGGCTGGATCTTGTCCGCCTCAGTCCGTTAGCCGAGGAGCACATCGCCTGCTTACTGAGCCGGCAGATTCGTGCCCCTCAGATGCCCGCCTGAAAGACTGCTCCCTACATGAATCATGCGGGCTAGTTCATGCTTGCCTGTGGGCCAAGCCGCGCCCGTTTGCTTGACGCTTCTTCCAGCCCGCTGCTATATTCCAATTTCGTCGCTCGATGGTTTACGTGATCGTTTTCGTTGCCAATGCTTGAGCCACAAGGAAAAATTTGGATGGACGGGGCGTTCGTCAAATGGGCGGACGCGCAGGTCCACGTCATGACCCATTCGCTCCATTATGGACTGGCTGCGTTCGAGGGGATTCGTTGCTACAAGGGGAAGTTCGGTTCTGCGATTTTCCGCTTGCAGGAGCATGTCGACCGGCTGTTCGATTCCGCCCATATCGGCATGATGCAGATGCCCTTCGACAAGAAGCAGGTCGCAGCGGCCATCGTGGAGACAGTCAGGGTGAACAAGCTGGAGGCCTGCTATATCCGTCCGCTCGTCTATATCGGGCACGGAGCGATGGGGGTTTATCCCGGCGACAATCCAATCAAGCTGGCCATTGCGGCCTGGACATGGGGCACTTACCTCGGGGACGATGCATTGGCGAATGGGATGCGGGCTCGCGTGTCGTCGTTTACTCGTCATCACGTCAATGTCTCGATGACGAGAGGGAAGATTTCAGGCTACTACGTGAACTCGATCCTCGCGAAGCGGGAAGCGAAAGTGGACGGGTACGACGAAGCCATTCTTCTCGATACCGAGGGGTATGTGTCCGAGGGGACGGGGGAGAATATCTTCATTGTGCGTAAAGGGCAGATCAAGACCACGCCTCTCACCTCGATCCTCGACGGCATCACCAGAAGCTCCGTCATCGATTTGGCGCGGGAGCAGCGTATCCCCGTGGTGGAGGAGCGCTTCACGCGCGATGACATGTATATCGCCGATGAAGTGTTCGTGACCGGGACCGCTGCCGAGCTGACGCCGGTGCGGGAGATCGACAATCGTCGCGTTGGAATCGGCACCCCGGGTCCGATTACGCAAGCTCTGCAGAAGGCCTTCTTTTCCATCGTGCGTGGGGAGGACCCGTCCCACGAGGCGTGGCTCACCCGTATCTAGTAAGACGCTCAGTAGTTTCTTCTCTTACCTTCTGGTTCCATACGCGGCATACTTGACATCCGTGAAGCGTATCTTGTTCTTGGCGCGAGACTCGCGCGAAAAACGAGACGGACGACGGTTCGAGGTCCGAAGTTCGAGGTTTTCTGAACTTTGAACCCGGAACTTCGAAATTCGGATCGCGCACGTCTTGCTTGTCTCGCTCATGACTCATGAACGACGAGTACCGATTTTTTCAGCGTCCTGTTAGCAGGGTGTTGAAATTTGTTGTGGACCCGAGAAACACAGTGCTGGACAAAGTCACGGATGGCTTTAGAAGCACTCGCAGGCTGCTCAAGAAGGCCAGACTTCTCACCCGCCCACCCCTGGCGGCTACTTCATCCGCCCGTCCTGAGTCTGCAAGACAGTCTCTATGCCCTAGGACGCGCCTTGTCCGCAGGCAAGTCCGCAGTTACCGCGGCTGACCCTCGTTTCACGGTTTCTGTGAACGATGCGAGAACGAAGCTGGCGGACTTCTTCAACAGCTTGTTAGTGTCCGCTGGAGGAAGCGTCGCCAGGAGTGTGGCTCTCAGCGGCTGGGGCTTCCGGCGCAGCGGGCGGGGTTTCGGGGGCGGTCTGAGAGGTTTCTTTCTTTTTGAGATCGATGACCGTGGAGGAAAACGTTCGTTCTCGTGCCATGATGGCTAGGCTCAACGAGGTCAGCATGAAGACAGCAGCGACGACGACCGTGAATTTGCTCAAGAAGTTGGCGGGACCACGGCTACCGAAGACGGTCTGACTGGAACCTCCGAATGACGCGCCGATTTCAGCACCTTTACCTGATTGCAAGAGGATCGCGCCGACCATGAGAAAACAGATCAACACATGAATGACGATAAGAACAGTATACATGGCACTCCGATCAGTTAAGCACGCTGTGTCTGAGCAACGCGGACGATTGTAGCAAACGAGTCGGGATTGAGACAAGCCCCACCCACCAGGGCCCCGTCGATTGCGTCCGAGGCGAGGAGCGACTCGATGTTCTGAGGTGTGACGCTTCCACCATACAGGATTCTGATGGCCGACGCCGTTTCGCTATTCCAGCCGGTCTCCACGAACAAGCGGATCGAGCGATGCACGGCCACGGCCTGCTCCGTGGTGGCTGCTCGTCCCGTGCCAATGGCCCAGACCGGTTCGTAGGCGATTGTGACTGTCGCAAGATCTTGTGTGGACAACCCTGCCAGACTGCCGGTGAGCTGAGTCGTGACAACCGATTCCGTTCGGCCGGTCTCACGTTCCGCCAGCGATTCTCCCACGCACAGGATCGGAGAGAGCCCGTGCATCAGCGCTGCCCGGACCTTCTTCTGAATATCCTGATCTCGTTCACCGAAGAGCGTACGGCGTTCAGAGTGGCCGACGATCACATAGCGGCAGCCAAAATTACACAACATCGGAGCGGACACTTCTCCGGTGAAAGCTCCGTGTTGCTCCCAATGTACATTCTGCGCGCCGAGGCTAATCCAGGAGGAGGGGCCTAAGGCGCTGCGGGCTGATTCGAGGGCCGTAAAGGGCGGCGCAAGGACCACGTCGGCGTTGGGGGATGCAGGCAGTCGTTCGCAGAGGTCGCGAATGAAGGCCGCAGCCTCCGAGGCCGTCTTGTTCATCTTCCAGTTGCCGATGATGAGGGGTCTACGCACGGGTCTCTCGATGGTGGTAGAGAGTGAGAACTCAGTGACGAGGCAATTACTAGACTCGATCCGGGAGAGCGGTCAAGCCCGGGAGTTGTTTGCCTTCGAGCAATTCCAAGGCGGCGCCGCCGCCGGTCGAGATGAACGACATATTCTCCGATTCGCCGGCTCGATGCACGGCCAGAGCCGTTTCGCCGCCGCCGACGATCGTCAGTGCATAGGCATCGGCAATCGCGTGAGCCATTGCGAGGGTGCCTCGGGCATAGGCATCGATTTCAAAGACACCCATCGGTCCGTTCCACAGAATCGTCTTTGCGTTCTGGACTGCTAAATTGAAGAGTTTTACGGAGGCCGGGCCAATGTCGAGCGCGTACCACCCTTTAGGAATCTCCTGGACCGGGACGATCTTCGATTCCGCTCCAGGCTCGCGGCTGGCCGCGACGACACAATCGACCGGCAGGTAGAATTTCACGCCGCGGGAAAGGGCATGGTCCTCGATGCCTTTCGCAAAGTCCAACATGTCGTTTTCGACCAGGGAGTTGCCGATTTCCAGCCCCTTCGCCTTTAAGAAGGTAAAGGCCATGCCGCCGCCGATAATGACTTTATCGACGCGCTTGCCGAGATTCTCGATGACGCCGATCTTTCCCGACACTTTCGCCCCGCCGAGAATGGCGACAAAGGGCCGAACGGGGTTTTCGACGGCTCCCTCGAGGTATTCGATTTCTTTCTTGAGGAGGAAGCCGGCGGCTGAGGCGGGAATGAATTTGGTGATGCCGACGGTGGAGGCATGGGCCCGGTGCGCAGCGCCGAACGCATCGTTGATATAGACATCGCCAAGAGCCGCCAGCGCTTTCGAGAAGGTGTCGTCGTTTTCTTCTTCACCCTGATGGAATCGGAGGTTTTCA
This sequence comes from Nitrospiraceae bacterium, assembly GCA_016650275.1. Lineage (GTDB taxonomy): Bacteria > Nitrospirota > Nitrospiria > Nitrospirales > Nitrospiraceae > Palsa-1315. The sequence continues at coordinate 10,068 of JAENWB010000162.1, forward strand.
AGGAGCAGGACGTCGCCAGGCTTCATCTTGGCGACCAGCCCTTCCACGGCCGGGCCGATACAATCTGGTGCAAACAGGATGTCTTTGCCCATGAGCCGTCCCAGGCGTTTTGCCACCGGGGCCAGACTGTACTTGGGGTCGAATTTTCCGTTCGGTCGGCCCAGGTGCGAACAGAGGATCACCTTGGCACCGTCGTCAACGGCTCGATTGATGGTCGGCAGAGTTGAGCGAATACGGGTGTCGTCGGTAATTTGGTGTGAATCGTCCAACGGGACGTTGAAGTCGGCTCGGATGATGACGCGCTTGTCTCGCAGCACGACGTCGTCGATCGTTTGTTTGCGCAGATTCATTGCAGTTCCGTCAGGTCGGTCCTTCCAGGAATGGGAGTCAGCGTGCAACAGAATCGGGCTGAGGCAGGCATCGCCTCGCGGTGCTCAGAGCCCTGCCGTTTTAGCCGCAATCACCTTGATCAGGTCTCGAACCCGGCATGAATAGCCCCACTCGTTGTCGTACCAGGCCGTCACCTTGACGAGCCGCTTGTCGATGGCCATCGTGAGCGGGGCATCGAATGTGGCCGAATGAGGATCGCCCTTCTGGTCGATCGAGACGATCGGGTCTTCAGAATAGAGCAGAATGTCTTTCATCGGGCCGTTCGCCGCCTTCCGGAAGGCGGCGTTGACGGAGGCGACGTCACAGTCCTTTTCAGTTTCGACGGTCAGATCCACCAGCGAGACATTCGGCGTGGGGACACGGATGGCGAGGCCGTCGATCTTGCCCTTGAGCTGTGGCAGTACCAAATGCAGCGCCTTTGCCGCGCCGGTGCTGGTCGGGATCATCGACATGCCTGCCGCGCGCCCGCGCCGCAAATCTTTGTGGGGCAGATCGAGCAACTGCTGGTCGTTGGTGTAGGAATGGATCGTGGTCATGAGGCCGTGTTTGATGCCGAAATTATCCAACAGAACTTTTGCCACGGGGGCCAGACAATTGGTCGTGCAGGAGGCGTTGGAGATGATGTGGTGCAGTTTCGGATCGTAGGCCTCGTCGTTGACGCCCAACACGAGAGTGACATCCGGGTCCTTCGCCGGCGCGGAAATAATGACGTGCTTGGCTCCGGCAGAGAGGTGCTTCC
>JAENWB010000163.1:0-26816 GCA_016650275.1 Nitrospiraceae bacterium
ACAAGCATCGAGCAGACGTCGAGCAGATCACCGAACTCTATGGGTCATTTCGTGATGGATTGGGGCTCGATGAAGAGGATGAGATTCAAGTCGAGTTTCGACGCGACACGCCGAAGGGCGGAGACTAGCGGGAACTCGTATCTCGTGAAGCGTCGTTCGTGAAGCAATTCAGGAATCTGTTAATCTGATGATCTGACGATCTGTTGAGTCATAGGATTCAGCTCATTCATCAGATCGACAGATCAACAGATCGTCAGATCTCTTCCGCTTCGCGCGTCACAAATAACGTTTCACGAAGAGATGGCCGACGCCGACAAACATCGCGCACGCATTTTTCTCCACCGCGGCCAACTCACACAGGCCAAAGCCGCGTATGAGCAGGCAGTTGCGGACGATCGACAGGCCAATGACCACCGCGCCCTCTCTGATTCGCTCGGCAATCTGGGCAACGTCTGCGCCCTATCGGGCGACCTGAATCATGCAGAAACCTGCTACAGAGAAGTGCTCACGATCCAACGCACGGAGTTGGATCACCAGGCCATCGCCCACACGCTGGTGAATCTCGGCAATCTTCACATCGGTGCCGACCATCCTGAAAAAGCCCGCCCCTACTACCTGGAAGCACTGGATCTCCTCCGCACACTGAAAGACGATCGTGCACTGGGCATCCTCTACAACAACCTCGCACTCCAAGAGGCTCGCGAAGGGCAGTGGGAGCAGGCCGTCACGTCGTTCAAACAGGCGCTCGACTATCACCGGGCCGTTGGGAATGAAGAGGGACTCGCGGTGACCTATAGCCAACTCGGCAAGTGCTTTCTCGACCAGGGCGACCTGACCAGAGCCGAGCGCTGTCTCAACAACGCCTCGGAACATTACATCAAGCTCGGCAATGAACCGGCCGAAGCCTCGGTGCTCCGACTCCTTGCCACTGTGTATGACACCCGTCAGGATCTTCTTTCCGCACGACGATGTCTTGAACGAGTGGTCTCTCTCGACCTGCGATATTCACTGCCTGAGCTTCAAACCGACTCGGCCTGTCTCGCGAAATTAAAATCATCCGGTTAGCTTCTCTTCGCCATCTTCCCTCTCCGGCCAACCTCCGTCAACTGTCCAACATTTTTCTACTTTGCACCAAGCCAAACTACGCATTTTTCTGGACAAAACTCTGTCCTCTGCTATCGTTGGCAAGTCAGCCTGTTGCTTTATGTTTCACCATGAAATAGCCGACAGGATATTGACGTGGATGTCGCATGCCATTTCTTGTTCGGGTCCTCACAACAATGGCTCTCTGGTCGCTCATGACGACTACCGGCGCATATGCCGCAGAGGGCTCGCCCACGATCACCGTCGGCACGCAAGAGGTCGGACTCACCGCCGGCTATCTGCTTCCTCATCGACTCACGAACGACCACACGACCAAGCAGCAAGGCCCAGCCTTCATGCCCTCCTGGATGATGACCGTCACTGATCCGGTGGGCGACCGATGGTATCGAGGACAGGTATCGCTCGGCGCCGAGATGGTCTATATCCAGTTCCGGGAGCCGTTTCTCACGCACGGGCTTGGCTTCACTCCGAAAATCAAATACACCTTCGTCGCACTGGACCGGATCCGACCCTATGCCGAATTTGCCGGAGGCCCCTTCTGGACCGATCTCGCAGGGAAGATCCCGGAAGAGTCCAGCCGGTTCAACTTCGTCTTGACGGCTGGATTCGGAGTCTCCTATTTCCTGACCGACCAAACCTCACTCAACGTCGGCTATCGCTTTCATCATATCTCGAACGGCGGCACGCAATATCCCAATCTGGGGCTGAATGCGAGCCTGCCGTTCGGCGGGTTCTCATTCTACTTTTAAGGAGAGGGTCACTATGACGCATCATCTTTACCGCTGGGCGCTCCTGGGGCTTGTTGGATTATCCTCCACGACAATGGGTTGTAGCCGATGGATCGACGTGATGCCCTCCTCGGCACTTCAGCAGGAGCCCATTACCCGTTCGATCCTCAACGAGGAGCGAGTTCCACTCGTGATGGATGGGTTCCGCATGATGCAGAACGGTGCTCCCCAGAATCCTTCGACTGAAATCGAACACCGTATCTTGAACAGGGTGCAGGAGACCCGCCTATTTTCGACGCTCGTCCCGCTTGGAGGGACTGTTACTTCCCTCGGCGATAAAGTGGTGACCGCCCGGATCTCCTTTGATGAGACGATCGATCCTCACTCGGGAGCAGCAGCCTGGAAGGGATTTCTCATCGGAGCGTCGATGTTCCTCCTCTCGCCGGCAATTGAACTGAACTATGACTATGCCGCGAAGGCCACCCTCGAGCTCGAACGGTGGGACGGACAGGTGAAACGGTATGAGACGAGCGCGGCCGGTACTGCCCACTATAATCTGTTCGGCGCCACGCCGATTATGATCGGCGAACTGAAGGGACAGGTCGCAGAAGCCTGTCTGACCGAACTCATGGATCAGCTCGTTCGGGACACCACCTTCTATATGGCGAGCAGCAGCCCCCTCCCGGACTCGCCCGTTCTCACTGTGACCGTAAAGACACGGAACCCCCTACTTTCCCCTGCTTCGCATTCCATAGTCCCCGTCTCAACCGCACCGGCACCGTAAACAGGATCTCTTCCTGCCTCAACTCCTCTCTGGCCGATCCGGCTCCCTCAATGCTATAGTGGCTCTACCACGAGGGAGCACCGCACGATGGACATCGAAGCATTTCGGCAAATGGTCGCCAAGAATCCAAAGGGATTTCTCGGTCGTTACGGATTGGGCAATAAGATTATCCAGGAAGGCGGCAATCTCGATGAAGCGGTCGAACACCTGACCGTCGCCACGCAGTTGGACCCTACCCATGTTGCCTCGCATCTGGGCCTCGGGCGTACCCTGATCTCCCTGGGCCGAAAGGACGAGGCCAGGCCTGTGTTGCAAGCCGGCATCGACGCTTCACAATCCGGCCGATCCAACGGAGGCGGGGACTTAGTCCCTGAGATGCAAGCGTTGTTACGCACATTGGGGTAGCGGATTGTGATCGCGCAAGGAGTCCCCCATGAAGATTGAAGAAGCCAGAAAGCGAATCGAATCGGCGATGACGCAGTATGGAGCACACGCCGGGGTGGCGATCGATCTTGTGATCAGTGAGGTGAAGTCCGACCTCGGCATCGCCACGGCCAATGAATTGATCGACGAGTTCGACCTCGAATTACAATACAACATCGCCCCGTTAGAACCGGGATTCTCCAGCAGCTAAGCCAAGTAAAACGGTAAAAGGACTCCTTGCGCTTCGGCACACTCTCAAACCAGTATTCTTTTATTTTTACTTTTTCCTTTTAACTTTTTACTTTTACCTTTTCCTCAAGATGCCGCTAATTTGGTGTGCAATCTCAGGACACGGCTACGGTCACGCTGCGCAAGTGGTGCCAGTACTCAATGCACTGGGCACCCTGATGCCCGATCTGACCGCCGTCCTCCGCACCACAGTCCCCGCCTCGTTTTTCCGCGACCGCCTGACGATCCAGTGGAAACTCAGTCCCGCGCAACAGGACATCGGCTGTGTCCAAGACGGCCCTCTCAAAATCGACATCGCCGCCACCTGGGCGGCGCACCAGCACTTCCACGAAACCTGGGAGGCACGCCTCTCCAGCGAAGTCGCCGCCATGCAGGCGGCATCACCCGCGTTGGTCATCGCCGACATACCCTACCTCGCCATCGAGGCCGGTTTCCGCGCACAGATACCGACCATCGCCTTGGCGAGCTTTACCTGGGCCCTCGTGCTCAAGGAGTACCGCCACACCACAGACCATTCACACCAGCAATTGATTCAGTGCATCCGTAAATCCTATGCGAAGGCCGCCCTGGCCCTGCGCATCACACCTGCCCCAAAAAATGATGCCTTCTCACACATCATCGATATTGGCCCAATCGCCGGTCCCAGCGCCCCTGAACGAAAACAACTTGCCTCAGCCCTTGCGTTGAGGCCCAACGAACGCACCGTCTTAGTCGGATTCGGCGGTATTCCTCTGACGTCCCTCCCGCTTGAACAGATCGAACAGCTGCACCACTATCGCTTCCTCTTCGACGGCCCAGTCCCACCGGGATATTCCCGCATTCATTCCACTGAGGCGCTCCCATTCTCCTTTAAGACCCTGCTGGCCTCTGTCGATGTCATCATGACCAAACCCGGTTACGGCACCATTGTTGAGGCGGTCGCGCTTCAACAGCCAGTCGTGTACGTCCGCCGATACAATTTTGCCGATGAACCGCCGCTGGTCGACTATCTGCATCGCTACGGACGCGGCGTCGAATTGTCGATCGACGACTTTACGCAAGGCCGCTGGGAGCCAGCCTTACAGCAAGCCTTGGCCTCACCGGTGCCTTCGTTGCCACCGCCTCCATCCGGAGCTGCAGAGGCGGCAGCCTTCATCGCGCAGCAACTCAGACACTGCAAGACGCACAGCAACGACCGCACCGACAGCCTTCGCTCGTAAGAAGCCCAGACTATGCGCCTACTTGCTCGCTGCATCATCATTCTCGTCCGTGTTTGCGAAAAGATGACGCGGCTCCTGTTCCTAGCTCAACGGCTGCTCACCGGAATCCTCCCAGTGTTGTTACCGCCAAATGAACTGACCAGACTGATCCGCAACCACTACGATGCCAGCTACCACGATGTGGCGGCGCACCTTCCCGAAACCTGCGACAAGTGGACGTTAGAGAGCTGGGAAGAAGACGTGCTCGCATGCCACGAGATGAAGGCGGGAACCATTCTCGTGCTTGGAGCCGGCGTGGGTCGCGAGTCCATCGCGCTGGCGCAACGAGGCTTTCTCGTCGTGGGCCTCGATATCAACCGGGAAAGCCTGTGCGTTGCTTCTCAGCAAGCCATGGCCAAAGGCCTGCAGCCCCTCTTCGCGCAAGCAGACTTCCTGACTATCCCAATCGGCCCAGCTCGAGTTGACTACCTCTTCATGTCCGGCATCATGTACAGCTTCATCCCCGGTCGGCAACAACGGCAGGCGTGGCTCCGAAGCCTCCGTACATGCATGAACGAACATGGACTGGTTGTGCTCAACTTTATGATCGCTCGGGACATGGAGACAAGGACGTACCGGCTCATTCACTGGCTCAACCGCTGGCTCACAACACTGCCTGGGGGCAATCAGTCATATCAAGTGGGCGACACCTGTTTCCAGAACCATTTTCTACATGCCTTCGTCGATGAAGAAGAGATCAGATCAGAACTAGACGATGCAGGTGCCACGGTCGACCAATTACGCTGGCAGGACGGCTGTGCTGTGCTCTCATGGCCCTCGTAATGGCCTCAACCCTCCGAACTTGGCCCTAGGCCCAATCGGTCCCCAAAATAGCGCTAGAAGGGCCGCGGGGGATTTGCTATCCTGCCGCTACGATGATACCCGCTGCGATCTATACCAAGCATCCCGACTACGTGCAGCGTGACGTGGCCGGCGAATGCATTCTAGTCCCCATCCGACGGACCTTAACCGAAGCCAATAGCATCTATGTCTTGAACGAAACCGGGGCGGCGCTCTGGAGTCGAATCGACGGCCAACGGACGGCACAGGATATCATGACGGACTTCTGCAGCGAGTATGAAGTCACAACTGACCAATTGGCGAAGGACTTCACGTCGTTACTCGACGATCTCCTCTCCATCCAGGCGGTCGAGGAAGTAAGCGGATGACTCATGATTGTCCAGGATAAGCTCACGCACCTTCCCGAGCGCTTCCCCTACTCCTGCCAATGGGAGATCACCTGCCGTTGCAATCTGCACTGTGTAATGTGCTACACGGATTGCTTCAATCGTCCCGATGCGATTCGTCAGGAACTCACCACCGCTGAGATCCTTCGCATCATGGATGATCTAGCCGAGGCCGGGACCTTGGAACTCTGCCTCACCGGAGGCGAACCGCTCGCCCGTCCAGACTTTTTCCGACTGTATGAACATGCGATCCACTCCGGTTTTCTGGTCACAGTCTTTTCAAACGGGACCCTGATCACGGAAGCGCAGGCGGATCGCTTTGCCGCACTGAAGCCCCATTTCATTGAAATCAGCTTGCACGGGATGACCCGCGAGACCTTCGAACGTATTACCCTGGGACAGGGCTCCTTCGACCGCTGTCTTCAGGCGATCGGCTTCCTCCTCGATCGGCAGATCCCTCTGTTGCTCAAGAGCACCGCGCTGACGCTGAATCAGCAAGAGATCCTCGATGTCAAACGGTACGTCGAGTCTCTAGGAACGGTGCGCTACAAACTCGGCGAAGAAATAAGACCGGAGCTCGACGGCGGCTCGGGACCGTTCCAGTATGCACTGTCTGAACTGGGCCTTGCCGATCTGAACCAGCGCGATCCCGATCTATGGAGAGACGCCTGCCGACTCGATTCGACGGAACCCCCTCCTTGCCGCAGCGGCATGCAGAGGTTCCACATCGATGCCTATGGGCAATTGCAACTGTGCTCCGGTAATCGCCAGCAGAGTTATGATTTGCGAACCGGCTCATTCCACACAGGGTTTTTCGAAGCCCTGCCGACCTTCGCCTGCGACTGGAAAACGCCCTCGGAATCATCCCTCATCCAACTCACGACGCACCATGCATAACGAGAGAACCATTCCCACCATTCAGTATGGAACGTTCAGCCAACGAGTCCATGAACAGGCCGCTGCCCACCAGCACGTGATCAAGGCGCAACTCGAACTCACCTATCGCTGCAACCTGCATTGTCGCCATTGCTACACCGATCCCTACAACAGCAAGGAATTCCTTTCGCGCGAACTGACTCTCGAGGAAATCCATCGCCTACTCGATGAGATGCAGCAGGTCGGCATCGTGTGGCTCAATCTGACTGGTGGCGATATTTTCATGCATCCGCAGTTCTTCGAAATCTACGAAGCGGCCTATCACAAAGGCTTCCTGCTCCAGCTCTACACCAACGGCACGCTCTTTACGAAGGCCGCCATTGAACGGCTCCAGCAGATGCCGCCGTTCACCATCGATATCTCTTGCCATTCGGTGACGGAAGAACCCTTCGACTGGTTCACTCAGATCCCAGGATCATTCCGCTCTTTCATTCGTGGACTGGAGATGCTGAGAAACAGCGGCCTGCCGTTCTCGCTAAAAACAAAAGCCATGAACTGGAATAGAGACGCGATGCCGGCTATCAGGCAATTCGTGGAATCATTCGGGCAGGAGTTCGAGTTCACCACCTCCCTCTCGCCTCGCCTCAACGGCGATCTGTCGTCACTCACCTATCGGATGGCTCCAGACGATGTGGTCTCGCTGCGTGGGGATCAACCGGCAGCTGACGGGAATGAGGAAAGCTGCGGCCGATCCACCGACTTGCTCACTCCCACCACGGACCGGCTCTATCGCTGCGGCTGTGGGACCGACACGATCCACATCAATGCCTGGGGCGAACTCGGCACCTGCACTCTGCAATACGAGCGACGCGTCTCACTTCGCGCCCATCCACTTACTGACGCAATCGAGTTGCTATTCCAGGAGATTCGAGGATTGCAGTACCAGGGGGAATCACCCTGCCGCACCTGCGAGATCCATACGTTTTGTGACAAGAAGCCCTCGGATGCGCGCTGGGAATGTGGTACAGCCGACGCTCCTATCCCCTATGATTGTGACGTCGCTCATGTTCGGGCACAATCGACATTGCACCAGTCGCTAATTCATCCATTACGCAGAATTCATAAGGAGATGGAGGCTCATCATGACTGAGAAAAAACCCTACAGCCCACCACAACTCTTCCGCGTTGAGCTCAACCAGGAGCAGGCCATCTTGAGCGCCTGCAGCCTAACAACAACCAGTGCGGTGAACGGCGGAACTGGTGCGTGCAGAACGAACTGTAAAAGCCATTCCCTTGCAACCGGAGATTCCGGTCCACGACCTTCCTAAAACATTAACAGACGATGAAAATCGATCTTCAAATTGCCGGCTATAGAATCAGGCTAACGGAAGCCCAGGACTATCCATCCATCAGCTGGCCGATGCATCCGTTTGGTTCCTTCCTCAACCATTCCGACCTTCACCCGGACATCGAAATCACCGTTACTGTGGTCGAGGAGCTCCCGAACTTCTCACTGGGACCACTCCAATTTGATGCCTGCCAGGGCCTCTGGCGTCTCTATGAGGCTGAATCGGGAGTGCTCTTGGAGTCTCTAGATACCAAGACCCATCAGCCTCGCACTCGCGCGCTCATCACCGAAAACTTTTTCCATGTGGATGTGTGGACACGCAGGGAAGAGGTCGGTTCGGTGCGGGGCTGGGTTCCGATGAAAATCCTCAATCCTCTTGTCGAAGTCTGTCTGCTGACTAGACTCGCAAGAGAGGGAGGGCTGCTCATTCACTCAGCAGGGATACTTTCACCCGCAGGCGGATACATCTTCACGGGGCAGTCAGGCGCCGGCAAATCCACTCTGTCTGGATTCTTCAATACACATGGCGCATCTGTTCTGAGCGATGAGCGTATGATCATCCGCAAGAGCGGAGATACCTTTGTCATGCACGGGACGCCATGGGTCGGCAGCGGCGCCTACGCCAAGAACAAGTCGGGACTCCTGACGGAACTGTTCTGTATTCGTCATGGAACACAGCATCAGATCGAGGGTCTGTCTCCCGGTGCGGTGCTAGCACTGATCCTCCCCCAATGTTTTCTTCCCCATTGGGATCGCGCTGCCATGGAGTCCACAATGGCCTTCTTAAGCGACCTGATCGCTCATGTTCCCTGCCAACGACTCACATTTGCAAAACAACCGGACGTCGTTGATTACATTCAGAGCCAGCTGAGCAGGACAGTACTGGTGGCTTCATGATGAAGCTGGATGTTGATACCTTCCTGGGACTGCTCTCCACCAAAGCCACTGCCGCTCGCCGGCCTGAAGGCGTGACCTTTGAGCTGACCTACGGCTGCAACCTGCGCTGCGTCCATTGCTACAACCCCACCCACCGCGCCCTGCCCCATGAACTCACGACCTCCGAAATTTTCTCGCTCTTGAACCAGATCGCCAATCTTGGGGTGCTCACCGTCACCTTCACCGGCGGCGAGCCGAGTGTGCGCCCCGACATCAGTGAGATTCTTCACTACGCGCGTCGGCAGGGATTGATGATTCACCTCATGACCAACGCCACGCGCATCACCACGACATTCGCCGAGTTCCTCCATGAAGTCGCTGTCAGTCAGATCAATGTCTCGATCTATGGCGCGACAGAGGCGGTCTATGAGCGGATGACCGCGGTTCCTGGATCTTATCGGCAGTTTCGACAGGGGCTGCTCCATCTTGCCGCTGCCGCGCTGCCAGTTGTCGTCCGGATGCCGGTGACCACCATCAATTGCAAGGAGATCCAGGCCTGTCGGCAACTGGTGGAATCCCTGCACATGAAGTTCCAATATTGTCTGGAGATCATGACCACCATCACCGGCGATCCGACTCCATTACAATATCGCCTCGCCCCTGAGGAAAAAGTCCGGGTCGATCAGGAACTGTTCCCTCATCGTGGGACGCCCGCGTCCGAAGAATCCTGTTCAGGCAACCAGTCCTTCATCGAATGCGCCTGCGGCCAGAGTCGATTTGCGATTACTCCCTATGGCGAGATGAACCTCTGCACCGCCTTCCCTATCCCTCGCTATGATCTCCGCACCGGTACGGTGAAAGAAGGCTGGGAAATGCTGAAGCAGACCGTCGACCAGGCGCAGCCGAGCCAGCGGTACGAATGTCCGACCTGTGAGGTGCGGCCTCACTGCCGCCTGGGCCGAAGCGATGCGTGGCTCGAAACCGGGGACATGAGTTCGTGCCTCCCGCACTATAAGGAGTGGGCGCAATTGGAGTATCACACCCATGCCCTCCTCGACCCTCGACGACCTCGCTGACGCCTACAGCCAGGTCAGCCTGATCAACAAGCGCCTGCTCGATGAGTATGAGATCGTCGGCCAGGCATTCCATCAGCAGGGTATTGAGTGTATCGTCCTGAAAGGCGCTGATCTACTCTCCCGCCTCTACGGAGTCCGCGGGACGAGACCCCTCTCTGATGTGGACCTGTTGGTCCATGCACCAGACCTCCCAGCCATTCATCGACTGCTGACTAAGACCGGATTTGCACAACAGATCGACGGCAACCCGGCCTATCGTTCGACCCACTCCACACTCTCTCTGGATCTGATCCCGGACCTCTGGTATCTCGACGAGGAAGGACTTGCAGCTCTGTGGGCGCGGACGCGAACTCGACCGCTCGGTCAGCTGACGGTCAAGCAACTGGGCTCCGACGACCTGTTGCTCTATCTGACCGCCTACGCGGTCGTTCACCGAGGGCACCTCTCCCCTTCCTTTTTTACCGATCTCCGGTTGCTAATCGAGAAGGAACCGCTCCACTGGCCCACGCTTGTCGAGGAGTCAAACCGGCGTCACCTCAAGATTCCTCTCTACCACGGCCTGCGCCAGCTGGCCTTGTCGAACTCAACAATAGGAATTCCTTCTACTGTGATCCAGCAGCTGGCGCCAACGACCATCGCTGAACAGACACTAGAGTTGCTTTTCCGACGATTGGTGACGGCCCAGCCCCTCCCGGAACTCGGACACTTTTTATTGTGGATCACACAACCGCCAGGGCGCAGGCTGGCCTGGCTTCGTCGCACCCTCTTTCCCTCGTCGCTTTTTCTGGCTTATCGGTATGGGGACGAGAGTGTGAAGCGGCCCTGGCAGACCAAAATCACCAGATGGTGGCAACTGGCAAGAGCGGGAAACATCTTGATCTCCCGCATGCTGATCCGCCTCATCATTGACCACACAGCAAGGACAACCTCATGATTCACCTCGTACCTTCTCTCACCTTGGATGGTCGTTTTGCTGCGCAGGATTTACCGGAGGCGCTGCAGCTGCCTCTCCTGAACAGCATGGTCGTGCCTCGTATCGTGTCATCGAGCATGACGCCGACGATTCACCAAGGCGACAGCCTTGAACTCAGTCCTCCGACCTCTCTTACGATAGGCGCGATCGTGTTATTCCGCAACGACAGCATGCTTGTCTGCCATCGCATTACCTCCATTGATGCACAAGGGACGCTCTCGACGAGAGGCGACGCCACACAGGGCGCCTGCGAGGTCGTTCAGCCAGGTTCTGTGATCGGAGTGGTCACGGGAGTGCTGCGCGAGGGCACTTACGTGTCTCTCGGTCAAAGCCCACACATGACCGCAGCCTCGGCACAACCGACCAGGCTCACGAGTCTTGTTCGGACTGGCGTCGTCCGATCAGTCATCAAGTGCATTCGTGTCCTTGCGAGATTCTCACTCTTCCAGCATATGCTGGCCACACTGCTCCGATGGACAGCCAGGATCGATGTCCTCACTCCTGCACCACTCCAGTCCCTCCCCTCCTACTCCAAAATCGCCTCATTCACACTACGAATGTCTCCACACATTGCCGGACTCCTCGCTGCTTTCAATGGGCAGAAACCGACTCGTTATGTCGTCCGGCTGGGATCCTGGCGATTGGCGCAATACGACCAGGCTACAGAATCGCTCCTGCTCCGCCAATCTCTCCAAGCCGCCGGTCTTGAGTCGTTCATTCGGAAAATCATCGGTGAGCCTCAAACAACCTCAGAATGAGCCACTGAGCCGTACCAGCTTCCTTCCAGACTCCGCCATCTCGCCAATCTGACGTAGCCGATATCTATGATTGCTCCCACGACCTGAAACACACATCCTTTTGCCCGTTCCTTCCGTAGGATGCTATAGTCGTGGCGGACAAGAGGTGATCACGGCATTCCCTCACAACTCGCTCGCGTTATGGATAAACCCTCACGACACGCCACCTCGATGATTGAACCAGCCTTGCTGGACCGCGTGGTCAAAGGCGATCAGCAGGCATTCAGCCAGCTCTATGACCATTCGAGCACGCTCATATTCACGTTGGCAGTCAGGATCTTGGGGAATCACGAAGAAGCAGCGGAGCTCTTGCAGGATGTCTATTTGGAAGTCTGGCGGAAGGTCTCCCGCTATGACGTCGGGCGTGGAACCCCGGTCGCATGGCTGGTCACCCTCACCAAAAGTCGGGCCATCGACCGTCTGCGGGCCAGAACCGCACGAGGCTATCAAGCCACGAATTCGCTTGAAGAAGGAACCGCTGCGCAGGTGGCCGACCTGGGTCCGAGCCCGTTAGAGACGCAGGCCGATCAAGAACTGCGTATTGCGGTCGGAGCCGCTGTGGCTGGATTGCCACAGGCACAGCAACAAGCGATTCAACTCGCGTACTACGAAGGACTCTCCCATACCGAGATCGCTACGCGACTCAACCAGCCGCTCGGGACCGTCAAGACCAGGATCAAACTTGGGATGTCCAAACTCCGAGATGGACTCCGAGAGTGGTGGAACCATGGTGAGCTCCGATGACGCATGAAGAACTCGAAGAATCGGTTCCCTTGTATGCCGCAGGCGCGCTGGACCGGACCGAGCGACAGGCGCTGGAAGCCCACTTGCTCTCCGGCTGCGCCTCCTGTCACAGTGCACTGAAGGACTTTCAGTCCGTCGCCGCGCTCCTCCCGCTCGGTCTCAGTCCGACCAGTCCTCCACGCTCCCTCAAAGCCACCATCATGGCCGGACGAAATCCCGCACCGATTCCAGCTGAGGCGACACCGACCGAACCGGCCAGACCGAGTCTGGAACCGGGCGAATGGATGGACCACCTCTTTCCTCCCGTCGCCCCTGCCCGATCGTTGTCACTACCCTGGGCCCTTGGCTTGACCACGCTCCTCATCGTGGGAGTCGGGGGCTATCTCGCGTGGAAGATTACGGCACAACGTGCCATCGACACGTCGAAAATTCAGCAGCTCGAAGCATCGCTTCAGGAAAAGTCAACGATGCTTGCCGCTGTACATCGTGAAGTCGGCGACCAAGCCAAAGCCCTCGCCGAATTACGCAACGAAATGCAGCAACGAATGAACGAAGCCGCGGAAGCCAAAGAACAGTTGACCCAGCGTGAGGCTGAGCTGGAAGAGACTCGTGTTCAATTAAGTCGGCAGGGCCGGGTTCGCACCTTCAGAACCCCGCAAGACGAATTGGCCACACTCCTTCGAATTCCCAACGTCAAGGCCGTGACCCTCACCGGATCGGACATGGCGAAACGAGCCGCGGGATTCCTTCTGTACGATTCTCAGACCCAAAACGTCTGGTTCTACTCCGTGAACCTGCCGGAATGTCGCGCTGGCACGACCTACCAGCTGTGGGCCATTCACGACAAACCCATGAGCATCGGGACATTTCAGATGGATCGCGGAGTAACCACTCACCTCCTGGTCAAGAAGGTGCCGAGCTTCGCGGATGCGAAGACCTTTGCCGTCAGCCTCGAGCCCTCAGGCGGCCGCCCGCAACCAACCGGACCGATGTATCTCCTGAGCCGATCCTAACCCGGTCTGTCTGGTCTCTCTGGTCTGTTTGGTTGAACTAGACTAACTAGATAGACCAGATCAACCAGACAGACCAGAGAGACCAAGGAAACCAGACAGACCAAATGAGCAAGACAGGCTGGATGTCGCGAACCCCACTGTGGGGATTCTGTCTGAGCAGCGCACCAGAACTCTGGACGTTTGAAAAATACGGACGCTCCTGCCGGAGATGAAAGGCCCATGACCGATGTGAAGAGTGCTAGATCCTGAGCTATCTCCTCATCGGTGCCTTCGTATGCAACCCCGGTTTCGCAGTAACCGCCCCTTCTCCCTATTCATCGGCCATGCTACGATGTCTATCGCTAACGACCATTGCCGTATCACAGTCATTCCAGAGGATGGTTATCGTGCCGACAGATGAACACCATCAGGATTTGGCCTTCATGCGAGTCGCACTGGAGGAAGCCGCGCGCGCACCAGCGATCGGTGAGGTGCCAATTGGAGCGGTGATGGTGCGTGGAGACCAGATTCTTGCCCAGACACACAATTACCGCGAACTCTGGCAGGATCCCACGGCCCATGCGGAGGTTATTGCGATCCGCGCCGCAGCGACCACCCTTGGCACGTGGCGGTTGACCGAGACGACGCTCTACGTGACCGTCGAGCCCTGCTCGATGTGTATCGGTGCGATTATCTTAGCGAGGATTCCTCGAGTCGTCTTTGGGGCATGGGACCAGAAAGCCGGCGCCTGCGGATCGTTGTTCGACCTTCCAGCAGAGCCGAAACTGAACCACCGTGTCTCCGTGACAGGGGGGGTCCTTGAACAGGAGAGTCAGGCCCTTATTCAGAAGTTTTTCAAGCAGCTCCGCGAGGCATCACCATCGACAAACCCTCTTTCTACACAGTAGAAGGCGCGAGAGGCCTTACCGCTCTGGCAGGCTGCGGAAAAACTATTTCAGCACGCGAGAACTTCGATGGCCCGCACGTCTGGGACAAGCCCGGTCTGTCTGGTCTATCATGCCTATCTGGCGCTCCCGGACGAGACAGACCAGATAGACGAGACAGACCGGATAGACGACATGAACAAGACAGGCTGGCGGACTGTTTCAGCATCCTGCTAGACCGCACTGTGCGACCCAGTCTACCCCCTGAGCTGCCACCGCTGCTTCCCATCCCTCTCCACAAGAGAGGAAACGAATCCTCCAATTGTCTTGGAGCGGAGAGCCCACCGGAACCCGAGTCTCTGCGCCGACTCCGTTCGCTCCCAAAAGGATCTCGCACTGACTCAATGCCTGAAGTCCGATACCTTGCGCCTTGAGTACCGCCTCTTTTGAGACCCAGTAGCGGAAGAATCTCGCTGCACGATGCTCCTGAGCCGAC
This sequence comes from Nitrospiraceae bacterium, assembly GCA_016650275.1. Lineage (GTDB taxonomy): Bacteria > Nitrospirota > Nitrospiria > Nitrospirales > Nitrospiraceae > Palsa-1315. The sequence continues at coordinate 14,776 of JAENWB010000163.1, forward strand.
TGCATGATAATGGCGTGTTCGGAGGAAGCAAAGTAACGCTCGGAAAGTTTCGCAACCTCTACGTCCGAACGAATTCGTTCAAGATCAACTCCGACCTCTTGACCCTTTGAAACCGCTATGAGCGCACGGCCATGCGCATGGGACATATTGAACGTAATCCCGGGCTCACCTCGCAACTCTCTCGTCAAGGAGGGCTTACCTGCCTCACTACGACACATCTCTAACACATCGGGGCCGATCCCAAGATACCGGCTGAGCACCGCTCTAAGGCCTCCGTGCGCAAACATATAGTGCTGCCGGTCCTCCTCTCGAATCAGGCGTGCGGCCCTGTGCTGTTCCTCAGTGTCTAACCACTGCGCGCATCGCTCCAGACAGCGTGGCGACCCGTCGAGCTCAATCCCCCAGAGGTGAACGGCATTCAACTCGAGGCTGCTGTGGCCCTGCCGTTCAATATCCGTAAGATGTTCAATCGACTGGAATGCAATCAGCACATCGCCATCCTGGATACAGACATTCGACATCATGGAGCCATACTTACGGTCGACGACCAGCTAACCCAGTCTTCAAATATTCCACAACTTTACCATCCTCTAATTTAATGACCTGATTGCCGAGATGGAAGTACCGGTCGTCGTGAGTGATGATGACCACCAATTTCCCTCGCTCACGCAGATCCGGAAGCAACGTCTTGTAAAATATTTCCTTATACTGCGGATCTTGGTCCGCAGCCCATTCATCGAACACATAGATCGGGCGATCCTCCAAGTAGGCCGTGACGAGCGCCAATCGCTTTCGCTGCCCCTGCGAGAGGTCGAGGGTCGAGAACGTGCGGTCGTGCACCGTAACTTTCTGATCCATGTGCAGCAATCGCAAGTATTGGGGCGCGAGACTCTCGGCCTGAGCATCCGACTGGCCTAGGAGTTTGTTGAACACATGAAAGTCGGAAAATACGACCGAGAAGTGTTCACGGTACCATTCCCGATTTGCATCGGTGATCATCGCGCCGGCCAGCGTCACATTCCCCCGTGAAGGCTGATACAGCCCCGTAAGGACTTTCACGAAGGTGGATTTCCCGCTTCCGTTCCCTCCGATGACAAACACCAGTTCGCCAGGATGCAGCTCAAGACTGATTGGACCAAGCGTGAAAGGCGTTTCAACCTCTTTCTCCTTGCCGTACGAAAACACGATGTCGTTCCACTGCACAATAGGAAGGATCCCAGCCTCAAAGCCTGCCAACTCTAACATCTGGGCGTCCTCGTGGCCGACGTCCAGAGACACGCCTAATCGTTCAATATTCTCCAATGCCACTTGGCCTCGTTGGATAGTTGGAAACGCACCGATAATGCCCCAGATTGGTCCCATCATATAGAGGACCGCCAGCACATACCCAGTGAGGGCTTCAGGAGACACCGTCACCACAGATGGAAACAGAAAGACGATGAAACCAATGAGGGAATAAAACGAGACCTGGGTCCAGGCTTCCGCCAGAGCTTGCCTCCGCGTCGCTTCCAAATTCGTGTGCCGATACGATTCCGCAGCCCTTCGCACCTCCTGATTCACAAATTCCTGCCGGCGCGCCCGATGCATCAACAACTCTTTCAGCCCATCCGTGAGGGAACGAAAGTGCCGGAACAACTCGGCCCTGGCCTCGCGGGCTGCATAGATGACGCTGAACGCACTGGTGTGCAACCACTGATACCCCAGGGCGCCAAGCAGGGTGACTCCGACCACTCCCAGAAACGTGGCCCACGACAGCCAGGCGAGGTAGAACCCGCAACCCAGCACCACGGCCGCATTCATGATCAACTGAGGGAAACATTGGATCGCCCAGGTGACCCAACTGACGTCATCCGTCAGAGTAACGAGAATATTGGCGGCCCCTCGCTGCTCGGAACGACGCAACGGGGCCCGCACGATCTTCGCGCAGAGCGTCAAGGAGAGGTCCAAAATCGTGTCTTGGGAGAATCGGACGAGCAGGAGTTGGGACCAGAGGTTTGACAAAAGCTTCCCGGCGACAAGGGCGACAAACCCCAGTATCACGAGGAGAGAATGGTCGGAGGGGTGATGGAGCACCTGATTAATGAGAGCCAAAACCCCGGCGCTCAAGAGACCCGACATGACGCCGACACAGACCATGAGCCAAGCCATGGTTCTCGAACGCTGCACAATAAAGTGGAGAACTCGTCTGAATGGCATCGCCGACCGGTCTCACACTCACGAAGAAAGGAGATGGAAATTACGCACTCGCATCGCGAGTGCGGCGGTCGAGGGTTATCTCGTCTTGAGCATCAACGGCAAGGAAGGCCTGGAGATGCCCGGACACTTCATCGACATGTGGTGAAGTAAGGAGGAGCCCTGAATCAGCGGCAGCGACATGCACAGTCTGACTCCCTCGGCCACTAAGCTCTGTCCAGACATATCTGGTATCTATCTCCGTCGTAGCCACGTTCCGTTTCGAAGCAACGATATTGAGAATGCGACCAGGATATTTGTGCACTGCATAGCGGGCCACCGCTTGGCGCGTCGATTGCGTCACTCGTTCGACCTGAGACTCAACAAATAGTTCATCCTCAGAGGTTCTTCTTTGTAAAAAGGACATGAGCCTCTCGCTTTTGCGCTGGACGAACGGCCTCCAGTCTTTCATAGGCAGGCGGAGGAGCACGTGAATATTTCCCATTGTCCTCCAAAAAATAAATAACGGCAGCCATATCCTCATCGGCCACTTATGACGATGAGGGCGATACGAAGTCGGATGCCAGGTATCCATCACGACCAAGGTGACGTCTTCCCCCTGCTCGAATAATTGCTGAGCCATCTCATAGGCAATCAGCCCACCAGTACAAATGCCAACGAGTATGTACGGCCCTTGCGGGCGAATTGCGCGAATCTCAGCGATGTAATGCCGCGCCATCTCCAGCACCGAGGTAAACGGCGCCTCTTTCCCATCTAATCCTCGCGCCTGCAACCCATAGAACGGCTGGTCCGGACCCAACAGCCTTGCTAGTTGGGCAAAAATCAAGACATTGCCTCCCACTCCCGGCACCATAAAAATCGGGATCGCTGTCCCGCGTGGCTGAATCGCCACCAGCGATTGCCATGGCGGGACCCACTGTTCGCGTGAAAGGACCGATGCTAACTCTGCAATGGTCGGCGCTTGAAACAGCGTGGCGAACGGAAGATGCCTTCCATACACCTGTTCGAGAAGAAAAAAGAGTTGGGCCGCCTTGAGGGAATGGCCACCGAGATCGAAGAAGTTTTCATGGACCCCGATCTTTGGGACTTTCAGCACCTGCTGCCACAAGGCCGTCAGTTGGACTTCCACCAGATCGCGCGGCCCTACGTAACCCAGCCCGTCTGAGAGGTGGGGGGCCGGAGCAGGTAATGCCCGCACGTCGACCTTGTTATTGGCCGTCAAGGGCATCGCCTCCAGAAGCACAAAGAAGGAAGGGGTCATATAATCGGGAAGCGCCGTCCGTACAAATGAGCGTAGTTCTGTCGGGGTTGGTGCTTGCCCCTCCTGACACACCAAATAGGCCACCAGGTGTTTGAAACCTTGCTGATCCTCCCGTGCTGTCACCACCACCTGACGGACGGCGGGATGGCGGCTCAGCACCGCCTCAATCTCACCCAATTCGATCCTGAACCCTCTAATCTTGACCTGATTATCCAACCGACCGAGATGCACGATGCGTCCATCGGGGCGATAGCGAACCAGATCTCCCGTTCGGTACAGTCTCACGTGAGGCTCTGTCGAGAATGGATGGGGAACGAACCGTTCCTTCGTTAGCTCAGGGCGCCTATGATACCCTCGGGCTAAGCCATGGCCCCCAATATACAGCTCCCCAGAGACTCCAACGGGAACCGGTTGCAGGAACAGATCCAAGATATACATTTCCGTATTGGCAATCGGACGCCCAATGGTAATCTCCTGATCTGCCCGTTCGATTCTCTCGATCGTGGACCAGATCGTGGTTTCCGTGGGACCATACATATTCCACAAGGCGGCGCTACGATCCAGCAGTGCCGCCGCAAGGTCCGGCGGAAGGGCCTCCCCTCCGCAGAGCACCGTCAGCCTGTCGCTGCCCAACCATCCCGCCTCAATTAACATTCGCCATGTCGCAGGGGTCGCTTGCATAATTGTCGGCTGCACGGCCTCACAGAGCGTCCGTAATTTCCATCCATCCATCGCAACCGCTTGACTGACGATCTCTACACGGGCTCCCACCAGCAACGGCAAATACAACTCCAACCCGGCGATATCGAAGGACAGCGTCGTCACGGATACCATCACATCCTGAGCAGAACATCCTGGTTCCATTCGCATTGAGCACAAGAAGTTCACAAGCGCCCGGCGAGGGATTTCCACTCCCTTGGGCAATCCCGTTGACCCCGACGTATAGATCACATAGGCAAGGTCCTCTGGACCGGCCACTGGAGTAGGATTGTGCTCACTCTGCCGCTCAATCGTTTCTCGTTCACGATCCACATTCACAACATGGACACCCAGTTCGGGCGCCGCGGTGACGAGGCGATCATCGGTCAGCAAGAGAGCCGCCCGGCTATTCTCCAGCATGTACGATATGCGTTTCGGCGGAAGCTCAGGAACCAGCGGCAGATAGGCTCCATCTGCCTTCATAATCCCGAGCAAACAGGCGACCATGTCTACGGAGCGTTCCATTAGAACGGCCACCACTACCTCCGGACCAACCCCCCGTTGCTTCAGATAATGAGCGATCTGATTCGCACGGTTGTTCAGTTCCAAATAACTGACGGCCGCCTCTTGAGACTTCACCGCCGTGGCGCCAGGCGTCTTCATCACCTGTGCTTCAAATAAGGTCGGAAAGCAGACCCCCGGAGCAATCGGCGACATTGTATCGTTCCACTCCACGAGGATGGTTCGTCGTTCAACCTCGGACAGCAACCGCAAACACGACACCGGCAGGTCGGGCCCTTCAACGAGAGATTCAAGTAGCGTGCGATAATGGAGCAACCACTGTTCCATCGTGGCACGATCGAAGAGGTCTGTATTGAACTCGAGATACACCCGTCGAGAAATCGTTGGATCGATCGACATACTCAGATCGAGCTGTGACGCGCCCCGGTCGATCTCGAACGGCGTCCAGGCGACATGTTTAAAGTCCATTCGACCGAACGGCGTGTTGGCGAAATTGAACAACACTTGGACCAATGGCGATCTACCGTGGCTTCTGTCCGGGCGCAGTTCCTCGACCAATTTCTCGAACGGCAGATCCTGGTTGGCATAGGCGCCCAGTGCGGCGTCACGCACCCGCATCAAGAGGTCGCGGAAGGTCGGCTCGCCGGACACATCCGTACGTAGAACGAGTGTATTGACAAACGTCCCGATCAGGCCTTCTATCGCCAGGCGATTCCTGTTGGCAATCGGGGTTCCCACGGCAATGTCGTGTTGGCCGGTCAACCGGTGCAAGAGCGTGACAAATCCCGTCAAGAACACCATGTATAACGTCGCACCAGATTCCACGCTCAGTTGCTTCAGGCTGTTGATCAGTGACTTCGGAAGGTCGATCGCGATATGGGTGCCGCGGAAGGATTGCTCGGCTGGACGCAGATGATCGGTCGGCAGGTCTAACACCGCCACATTCGCGAGCCGGTCTCTCCAGTATCCCAACTGCTCCTCGATCACCTCCCCGCGGAGCCAGTCACGTTGCCAGCTTGCAAAATCAACATATTGGATCGGCAGCGGAGGCAGGTCCGAGGCCTCATGTCCCTCGCAATGTCGGTTATAGGCTTGCACCAACTCTCGTCCAATCACCCCGTACGACCACTGGTCTGAAACGATATGATGCGTTGTCATCATGACGATGCGCTCTTCCTCGCTCAGCTGCACCATCATCACCCTGAACAAGGAATCGGTTGTCAGATTGAACGGGCGGCGGGCCTCTTCGGTGATCAATCTGAGCGCCTCCGCCTCACGGCTCTCTCGTGGATGCTTGCGCAGGTCCAGCTCGTCGATCCGTACCGGTTGGGGAAGATGGATGACTTGTCTCGGCTGGCCATCTATCTCCGTGAAGGTCGTCCGCAGAGATTCATGTCGTCTGACCAATTCGTTCACAGCGAAAACGAATGACTCTGTACTGAAGGGACCTGACAACTGGACACTCACCGGAATGCTATACGCAGAACTGGTTGGCGCCAGCCGATAGAGAAACCACATGCGTTCTTGTGCGTAGGAGAGCGGGAGCGGCACCCCCCGTGGCACAGCCGTGATGGGAGGCTCTTCCTTGGGAGGCGAACCTCGATGGCGCTCATCGATCAGCCACTGAGCCAACCCGGCGATCGTCGGCGCCTCAAAGACGGTGCGGAGAGGCGGCTCGACCTGGAACAGAGTTCGCACCCTGGTAAATAATTGAGTCGCGAGGAGTGAGTGCCCGCCTAACTCAAAGAAATTGTCGTGAATGCCGACGTCTTTGAGGTCGAGAATCTCCCCCCAGACTTGAGCCAACATCTCTTCTGTCGCGTCGCGCGGCGCGACATACTGTGACTGAAGATGGGAGACACTGGCCCGACTATTCATCGGCGCTTGCAACGCCTTTCGATCGATCTTGCCGTTGGGGGTAAGCGGCAAAGCGTCCAGCTCCACGAATGCCGAAGGAATCATGTAATTCGGAAGTTGCTCCTTCAAGAAGGAACGAAGATGTGTCACTGAAAGCGCTGCCCCTTGAGTCACCACGATAAACGCCACCAACCGCTTATCACCCGGCAAATCCTCACGTACCTCGACGACGGCTTCGCGGATGTCTGGATGTCCCGTTAGCGCCGACTCAATCTCTTCGAGTTCAATCCTGTGCCCCCTGATCTTGACCTGCCGATCCGCACGCCCCACATATTCCAAATTCCCATCAGGCAACCATCGGGCAACATCGCCCGTTCTGTAAAGGCGGGCTCCAGGCTCCGGGCTAAAGGGATGCGTGATAAACCGTTGTGCCGTCAGCTCGGGACGATTCAAATAGCCTCGGGCAAGCCCCACGCCTGCGACATACAACTCCCCGGCTGTTCCGACAGGCACTGGTTCCAGATTCTGGTCGAGCACGAACACCTGCATGTTCTGGATGGCTCGACCAATGGGAACCTCTCGCCCTATATCACCAGCCGGTATCGGTAACGACAGATCAGCAATAGTCGCCGCAACTGTTACTTCGGTGGGCCCGTAGGTATTTAATAGTTGGACTTGTGAACCGACCTGTTGTTTCCACGCGACCAAAGGCTGCCGCAGTGCACGCTCCCCCCCGATTACCACGGAGCGAACCTCAGGAGGTAATTCCAACATGTCTGCCCGCAGCTGCGCGGTGAGTACATGCCAATATGCCGTAGGAAGGTCCAAGACTGTGACATGCCACTCGCGGCACTTCCGCAGAAAATCAGGGACTGAGTCCAGCATGGAATCTGTCCGAAGGACCAGTGTCGCGCCTCGCAGGAGACAGGGGAAAATCTCCTCTGCTGCAGTATCGAAACTGATCGAGGCCAGCTGCAGCACCCGATCTCCTGGTCCTACGCGAGATTGTGTGCTGATCGCCTCCGTGTAGTTCACGATGGATCGGTGCTCAATCATCACGCCCTTCGGATGACCCGACGATCCCGACGTATAGATCACGTAGGCCAGATTCCGACTCGTGCTGCCGCTCACCGGAGAAACGGCGCTCGCCGCCTCGATGGCCCTGCATTGTGTATCCAGACACACGGCCTGGGCGTGATGATCAGGCAGCCGTGACGCCACATGCGACTGTGTCACCAGAATCGGCGCCTGAGCATCATCGAGCATGGACGCCAGGCGTTTGGTCGGATATTCCGGGTCAAGCGGCAGGTAGGCTCCCCCCGCTTTGAGAATGCCGAGGAGCCCCACGATCAGATCAAGCGACCGTTCGGCGCAGAGACCCACCACGACCTCGGGTCCTACCCCCAGATTCAGCAAGTAGTGGGCAAGCTGGTTAGCTTGTTGCTGCAGTTGACGATAGGTCAGGGCTTGGTCTTCATACACCACAGCGAGGCCATCGGGCGTACGGTCAGCTTGCACGTCAAAAAGTTCGTGCAAACACCGGCCCTCGGGATAGTCCGCACCCGTATCGTTCCAGGCCACAAGGATTTGGCGGTGTTCTTCGGGAGTCATCACCGGCAACCGCGCAATCTTCTGGTGAGGCTGCTCCACGATGCCCTGCAACAACACCTCAAAGTGCTCTTGCATGCGCACGATGGCTGCATGATCAAACAGACCCGGATGATATTCGAAACACCCCTGCAGCCCATGACCGGTGTCGGCGAGTTCGATGGTCAGATCATATTGTCCCGTGTGTTGTGGAAGGACATAGGGTTCGAAATGGACGGGCATCGCGCGTTTAGATGGACCATGTGTCTGTTCGGAGCCGGGATCGTCAAGCGGTGACAGTAGAGCAAAATTTTGCAAGACGAATAGCACCTGAGCTAAGGGTGCGCGGCTCAAGTCGCGAGTAGGCTGGAGTTTTTCCACAAGGAGCGAGAACGGATAGTCCTGGTGTGCCATGGCCTCCAAGACTGTCCTCCTGGTGTGCGCCAGCGTTTCGAGGAACGTGGACTCGCCGGAGAGGCGCTCGCGCAGAATCACCACATTGACGAAATTCCCCACGGTCTGTTCGAATTTGGCTCGACTCCGGCCGAACATCGGTGAGGCAATAAGGCTGTCCTCCTGACCCGTGCAGCGATAGAGTAACACCTGAAACGCGCTGAGCAGAACGGTATAGAGCGTCGTCTCTTCGGCCTTGGCTAATCCCCTAAGGCGCCTGGTGAGCCTTTCATCCAAGGTGAATAGGTGGGAAGCGGTCATCGCTTCTAGGATCGCCGGCCGCGGCCGATCGTGCGCTAGGTCTAGAACAGGGAGTTCTCCCGAGAGTGTTCCTTGCCAGTAATCCCCAAGCTGCTGCCCCTGTGGACCGGCAAGCAGGTCACTCTGCCACTGGACGAAATTCGCATACGGCGTCAGCGGTAAAGGCGGATAGCCGCTCCCCTCACTCTCCGCAAGGTACAAGCGCCGTAGATCGTCGATGAGCACCGTCATTGACCATCCGTCTACGGAAATATGATGAGCGACGAGTAACAGGTAGTGCTCCTCAGGGGAGCATAGATAGAAGGTCGCTCGCCAGACCGGACCATGCTTCAAGTCAAACGGCCCTTCTGCAGCTTTCAATGCCTCCTGGCGAAGTTTATCCCATGACCACGTCGACGCTTCTACGAGATCCAGCTGAACAGGGATGGTGGGATGTTCCCGCTGAAACGGAATACCCGCCTTGGTGTCATACGTCGTCCGCAGGATCGGATGGCGATCCCCTAATGCCTGCAAGGCTTGTCGAAAAGCAGTCCCCTCAACCGGGCCACTGACTCGAAGAAGAACCGCCGTATTTCCGACTGAGCTGTGGGGACTGAGTTGATGGAGGAACCAGACAGCCGATTGATTTCTAGAGAGAGGATGTTCCTGGGCGCCCATCGGGGCCGGCACGCTCGACGCTTGGGCAAGGGCTTGGGGAGCATTGAGGCTGTCCAGAATTCTGACGACAAGATCCTCGACCACGACCCCTTCAAGAATTCCCGACACCGACACCGTCATGTTGAACCGAGTTTCGAGCTCATGCGCCAGTCTCGCAGCCATAAGCGAATCCATCCCCAGGGAATTGAGAGACTGTCGCTCACTGAGGCGATGGGGGCCAGTGTGCAGCAATCTTCCGATGAGCGCCTCTAGATATGACACGAGGGCTGTCTTTCGTTCGGCTTCCGGCAACGTCAGTACACCCTCTCTCGTGACATTCTGATCGAGACTGTCTGTCAAATCTTCACTAAGAATGCTTGAACCAAGTTTGGCAAGCTGATCCGAGAGGAACGCATCCTTGCACGCACGTCGCTGGAGTTTTCCGCTCGATGTTTTCGGCAGGCTTCCGGCTCGAATGAGTACCACCGCGTACACGTGCACATCATGCAGTTCCGCAACGGCCTGGCGAATGGCCTTCGCCACTTCTTCCACATCCGTCGCCTGAGCGCGGCGCTCGACTTCCTGGACAACGACGAGGCGTTCTTCATTGTCCTTCTCGATCGAGACGGCTATGCCGTATCCTGATCGAAGCGTGGGATGGCTGGTGGCCACGGTTTGTTCGATGTCTTGCGGATAGTGGTTTCGCCCGCGAATGATGATCAGATCTTTTAACCTTCCGGTGACGTACAGTTCTCCCTTTCTCATGAAGCCCAGGTCGCCCGTCCGCAGATATGGCCCCGTGCCCGTCTCAGCCAGACGAGCTCCAAATATGTGTTGTGTCTCGTCCGGCCGATTCCAGTAGCCCTTGGCTACGCTGGGATCCGCCACCCAGATCTCCCCAACAGCCTCGGAGGCACAAGGTTTCATGGTCTGCGGGTCAACAATGACCACCTGCGTAGCCCCCACCGGTTGACCACAGCTCACCACCGCCCTCGTTCCCTTCTGGCCTTCTCCAGCCTCTCGGACCACCCCCTTTTCCAAAGAAAATCCATCCAAGAAACAATAGGTAGGCGCGACCTGCTTCGGTTTGAGAGAGATAAGCAGCGTGAACTCTGCCATTCCATAGGCCGGGTAAAATGCCTCTGGCCGGAATCTCGATGATTGGAAGGCTTTGGTGAACTGTTGCACGGTCTGCATCGAGATGGGCTCGGCCCCGCAACTGGCCACCTGCCATGAACTGAGATTCAGTCCCTGCCGCTCCTCCGGCGTGGTCCCCCGCACGCAGTACCCGTACGCGAAGTTCGGGCCTCCGCTGTGGGTGATGCCATACTGCTCAATCGCCTTCAGCCAGCATAGCGGGCGCTTGAGGAAGGCGAGAGCAGGCATGAGATACGTGGGAATCCCCGCGGAGAGCGGTTGGAGAATACCTTTCACCAGCCCATAGTCATGAAAGTGTGGCATCCATGAGAGTGTTCTGGACTCAGGATCATAGTGCCCAAACTTCGTAATGTACTCACAGTGATGAACGAGATTTCGGTGCGTCACCATTACACCTTTTGGGGAAGAGCTCGAACCAGATGTATATTGCAGGTAAGCCACGTCCTGAGGCTGGCACACCACTGCGATCCATCGTTTCGCCCAATCCGAAGAGACCTCATCAGTCGCATACCAGGGAATCAGATGGTCCCCATCCCCGGAGAGTTGAACACGGTTCACATCAACGCCGGCCTGCGATCTCGTGAGGACGCAACTGACCTGGGCATCCCGGACCATAGACTGGAGACGGGGCAGGCTCTGTTTGATTCGAAACGGATCGAGGGGGGGAGCCGGGACCGCCAAGACGCCAGCATAGAGGCATCCCCAGAACGCAGCCACAAAATCGAGCCCGGGAGGATAAAGGAGCATGACCCGATCCCCAGGCTGAACCCGCTGCTGAAGAAATCCAGCGATCGCGCGAGCTTGTCGATCCAGTTCTGCGTAGCTCAGAGTACCGTCGATTGTGAGGCCGTCTTTCGCGAAGAAATAGGCAGGCCTGTCACCCTGGTTGCCTGCTCGCCACCGGGAGAGATCGACCAGCGTCTTCAGCTGTCCGCGGACGCTCAATTGAGGATCAGGGTTTCTGATATTGGCCACAAAGCACGCAACGTTTTACAGAATAATCCAGGAGTCAAAGGTCTCATGCAAGCGAGTCCCAAAGGACTCTGTGCGGCAAGCATGACAGTCCAACAACTCTTATCTCTTAAGCCCAGTACAGTGTATGTCACATCTGGACATTGGCCAACATTTCTCTTGATTTTCTCGGATGATACAGCAAACAGATGGTGATCTACAGCGATTAAAAAGTGAAAACTACTTGACTCCTTGGGTAAACCCCTGTGCTAAGGGGGAAGGATGAATAACGGTGAGGGCCGTTGCCTGCTATGCTAACAATTTCGTTGAAAAACTGGCCCATGCACGATAGAGTGCGGCTCGCTCGAGGCTTGAACCTTGGAAGGAGAGGTGCGAGAGTGGCCGAATCGGGCAGTCTCGAAAACTGCTGTCCTGGCAACGGGACCGTGGGTTCGATCCCCAC
>JAENWB010000164.1:0-12939 GCA_016650275.1 Nitrospiraceae bacterium
CGCAATGGATGCCAAGGCAGAGGCGGAACTGTTCGAGTGGTTTCATGAACTCGCCCAGGGGCGTATCGCGATTTTGATCAGCCATCGATTGTCTACTGTAAAAATGGCCGACCGGATCTTTGTCGTCGACCGGGGCGAGATCGTTGAACAAGGTACTCACGACGACTTGATGCGACAGCAGGGGCTCTATGCCACGCTCTTCCTTACTCAAGCCCAGCATTATCAGTAGCTGCGATGCCTCATGAGGCAATCGATGGTTTGTGTGTGCGATAGGCGACCGAATTGTGTTCTATTGTGTTCCACACGAGGGCATTTAAAATGACGAATCCTTCCGCATTGGAAAGTCGAGCTCTCCTATCTTGTCTTGCCACAAATAGGACGGCTCAACAAATCCTATCGGACATAACCAATCCTCAGCTGTCCTGGGAGAGGTTATTTCATGTTGCTTGCCAGCTTGGAGTCGGGCCGCTGCTGTATGTCCGGCTTGGTGAACTCGGTTTGCGGGACAAGATTCCCGTAGATGTCGCCCGGGGAATCAAGGAGGAATGTTTTTCCAGCCAAGCCAGAAATATGAAAGTCTATGCAAAGCTAAAAACCGTCTTGGCAGCGTTGACCGGGGAAGGGCTCTCAGTTGTTGTGCTGAAAGGTGCGGCCTTAGCGGAACTTGTTTATCGGCATATCGGATTGCGGACGATGGCGGACGTTGATTTACTCGTAGAAAAGAAGAATCTCGGCAAGGCAGGAGCGGTTCTCGAACAACTGGGTTTCTTGCCCACCGAGAGCTACCGCGATAAGCAGTGGTATCGAGAGCACCATCACCACATGGTGCCGTACGTCTCTTCTGACGGCTCGATGACGATTGAGATCCACTGGCATATCATTGAGCGCACGGCTCTTATGGATATGCCGATCGATCAATTGTGGGCGCGTGCGCAGTCGGTCCGTATTGCCTCAGTACCGTGCCTGGCATTATCTATGGAGCACATGCTGCTGCATGTGGCGCTCCACCTTTCCAGCCCCAATCGATTCCTCGGGCAACTGCGAGGCCTGTATGACGTTGCGGAACTGCTTCGTCGCTTTGGGCACGAGCTGAATTGGGCAGAACTGCTCAGGGTGGCGGCCCTTGCCGATGCACACAAGTACCTCTATGTGGTGCTGTGCCTGGCGCGTGATGCATTGGGGGCACCTGTTCCCGTCGAAGTGTTGAGACAACTGCGGCGAGAAATTTCTCTGCTGCCGGTGGAAGAACGGTTGGTCAAGCATATCGGTCTGAACGCTGCATTCATCGTCGATGTGGAAGAGTCTTCTTTGTATGAATGGATGTTGCTGGATCTGCTAAAGAATCTTCTCAGTTGCGGAACACGCCGTGAAGCCTGCCGTGATGTTATCAGCAAGATTGTTCTGCGGGCCAGAACAGGATTGACGAATAAGTGGGGCCGTCGAGTCAAATGGCCCGCAAGTCGTTTCTGACGTTGTGCCACCCTCGTGTCGATGAGGCCGCAGCCTCATCGGTCTTCCACGCGTAGTCCTTCCGGATCGATATTGGCGATTGAACCGGCCGCTGCAAGTCGGATGTTCGAGCCGACGCAATGTGGCACTCGATCGTGAGACCGTGCGATCCCTTGTAATACGAATGCCACGGGATGCGAATCGGGAGCGCTCTCCGGGCGCATATCTTCGCTCATCTGTATTTATGCTGACCAACCAAAGTAGGGTGCCACCCGACTTATAGCTAGCTAGGCAGAAGCATGAGGTCAGAGTACTCTTTGCAACAAAATATGGCGAAGCTCCTCGACCACGATGCATGGATGGGCAGGTCTGAAGTGGCGCCATAGAGAGGCCACCACGCGTGATTCTCATTCTTGCCGACTCCACAGATCCGTGGACAACACTGGTGCATAGGGAGGCGCAACGTAGCGGCGGAGATGTCTTCTGGATCCAGCCCACGCAACTTTTAGACAGAATATTACTCAATTGGCCGGTAGTGAACGGTGCCTTGATCGTACCTGGTACGATGGTGATCGACGGCCACACAATTCCTCTAGCTGACCTCACCGGTATCTTCGCCCGGCTCACGCTACCTCCGCCCATAGAACTTGAAGAACTGTCGTTACAAGATCGCGACTACGTGATCAAGGAAACCACCGCGACGTGGCTGGCATTTCTCAATGCCATACCTTGTTCTGTGGTCAATCGGCCTGTCCCTGGCGGTCGGCCCACCATCCTCGCGGGGAGCCCCCTCCTGTCTCAGCTGGCGGAGGAGCACGGATTTCTGCTGCCGCCTTCTCGCTGCACGTCCAGTCAGGCCGATGCGATTTTGCAGTTTTCAGCCTGGAGCGAGCAGGTCTATCTCAAGCCGCTGGGATCGCATGAGCCGGGGATGTTCTTGCATGCCCACGATGGCGTCGAACAGATCTGTCGTGTCATGAAGCGGCAGGCGGTCTCGATGCAAGCCATCCCGCGTGGGCAGCGGGTGACGGTGTATGTGGTCGGAGCGGAGATCGTCGCGACCGTCTTGCAGCCAAGTGAAGACTTGTCGCAGCGTATGGAGATGCTGTCGGTACCGTCAGAACGCTGTCTCGGTCTTGTGGGTGATTTGGGACTGACGTTTGCCGAATGCCAGCTCGTCGTGACTTCAGAAGGGCGGACCTATTGTCTCGATGTGAGCGGGGCGCCCAGCTATTGGCACTGTCCGCAGGAGATCCAACAGCAGATCGTGTGTCGATTGGCCGACTATCTATCCGAACAAAGGAGTCTATCGATTCATGATTCTCTTGATGGGGCCGATGGCCGATCCAGTGCTCGCCAATGTCTGTGCCAGACTAGCAGCCCGGAACGCTGATCTCATGCTCGTCCATCCGGAGTCGGAAGGGGACAGCTGGGACATCGCGTGGTCAACTGAGCGGGGTACGATGGCCGATCGCCTTCGCATAGGCAACCGCATCGTCCATCTGTCCGATATTGACTCGGTGTATCTCCGGGCGACGGGCAGCCGTGCGGCATCGACTCCTCGCGAGCGGATGATCGTGACGTCTCTGTGGGAATTCGCCGAGAGCCTGCCGGTATTGGTGGTCAATCGACGCCAGGCGTCGCACACCAACATGTCGAAGCCCTATCAACAGCGGTTGATCGCGCAGTACGGCTTCCAGGTTCCGAGAACTCTGGTGACGATGGTTCCAGAAAAAGCCCGCATGTTTTATGACGAATGCCAGGGACGTGTGATTTACAAGTCGATCAGTGCGGAGCGGTCGATCGTGAAGCCGCTCACGCCAGAGGATTTTCCCCGCTTGGACCAGATCCGGTACTGCCCGGTGCAGCTTCAAGAGATGATTCCCGGTGCAGACCTGCGCATTCACACGGTGGGGGATCGCCTGTTTGCCACCGAGGTCCGGTCGGATGGTGTGGACTATCGGTATGCCGAGCGTGAAGATAAGCAGCGCACGATGCGGGCGGTCGAACTGGAGGCGGGCCTACAGACCCGCTGTCTGAAGCTGGCCAAAGGTCTGGGATTGAGCCTGAGTGGGATCGACCTTCGTCGGACGCCCAGCGGCGCCTATTACTGTTTCGAGGTGAACACGAGCCCGGGCTTCACATTTTTTGAGAACTATACAGGCCAGCGGATCGGAGATGCCTTAGCCGATTTGCTCTGCGCAGGGAGAGCCTAATTGTGGGATGGCACAAGGTGGAAAAGGAGGGATCGCAGCTATGAGTAGGCAACCGTTTATTATCTCCGACCTGAGACCGGATATGGCCGTTCAGTCTGATCCGGTGCAGCCAACGCTCACGGGTCAGGCGACGACAGAGCAATTGGCTGATGCCGCACGTGCGTTGTTGTCGGAAGAAGAACGCCAACAGGTTGAACGAGGGCAGCAGGACAAACATCAGCACCTCATGGCAACCGTTCCCCAACCCAATCCCAATGTGCAGGGAACGACGCTGGACGGAGAAACCGTGCTCCTCGACCTCAGTTCAGGCCGCTACTACACACTTAATCGGGTGGGGACGGCGATCTGGGAGCGTTGTACCGGCAATCAGTCTCTCCAAGATATCCACACGGCGCTCTGCACGCGGTTCGAAGCCTCGTCGGAACGCATCGCCGACGATCTCGTCGCTCTCGTGACGCATCTGGGTCACGAGGGACTCTTAACATTGGAAATGAGGTGAAGAAAAGTGAATCAACAGCAGAAGGAATCCTACACCGAGCCGGTGTTGGTCGTGCATGAATTACTGCGCGATGTCACGGGGCAGAAGTATAAGGAGAAGTACAACGACAAGATCAACGACAGCGTTGGCACCTAAGATTGTTGGTCTGTGTCATGGGCTGACCGGCCCGTAGAGGCCGGTCAGCTTGCGATAATCGAGAGATACGGCGGCACCTAATTAGATGAGGGATGCGATGAACACAGTGGTCACAGCACGCGAGTATCTGTTCAACTTTCATGGCGTCGAACTGCGATTTTCCACTTCCTCTCAGGCGTTCGTGGGGCCGGTCCTGACCTTCCTGCGCCATTTTCATGCCGAAGAGGTTTGTGGTGACACCGTACTGACGATGCACTTTGAAGAAGTCGCCAGTCGAGCGGAGATGCCGGTGAAGGTTTCCGATGCGGCAAAGAGTCTATTCTCAGGTGCGAGACCGTCCATGGGCGATTCCTTGCGGTCTATCTGGCGATGCGATGTGAAACAAGACGGCGATCGATTGATTGCCGATTTCCACGAGCAGGGCTTGTTGGTGATCGACGGTTCGCGAGGCATCGCCGAAGGGTATTTCATCCATCCGGACGCGATGCATCCGGATGTCTGCACGAGCTTTTTCCACTTTGCGCTGACGGAACTCCTGAAGCGGAACGGCCTCTACACTGTGCATGCCACTGCGCTCGAACACCAGGGCCGGGGAGTGCTGATTCCCGGTTATAGCGGTCAGGGAAAGACCACCTCGTTCTTGTCGCTGCTCCGGTCGGGTTTCCGGTATCTGTCGGATGATTATCCGTTACTCCGTGACCGGGGCACCCACATGGAATTGCTGGCCTTTCCGATGAAGATCGACGTCACGGATCGCACCATCGAGTTCTTTCCTGAACTGCGCAACGCGGCACCAGGGATTTTGCAGCAGGGGATCTACAAGAAGTTCTTTCAAGCTGAAGATATATATCCGGATTCCATCGGGAAATCCTGTACTCCTGCCATGATCATTTTTCCGCACGTGGTGGATATGCCGCACAGTTGTCTGGAGCCGTTGCCGAAAAGCCGTGCCCTTGAGGCCCTCATGCCACAGGGGTTGCTGGTCTTTGACCAAGCGGTCGCGCGACGGGAGTTCCAGACGCTCTCGCGACTGGTGCAGCAGGTCGACTGTTATCGCCTGCATTTTGGTCGAGACATTCTTGACCTCCCCAAGCTGATTACGCCTTTATTGGAGGTGCGCAAGAGCGCGTGAACTTCCATGGTTCGTGAGCGTATCCATGGGTGTTATTGAATAATCCGATCCGGACAAGAAGACGATCTGCTCGCTCTCGTGACGCCAAGGGGTCATGAGGGAATTTGAACAAAGAAAGGAGGTGAGGACGAATGGAGCTTCAGAAGAAGGAATCCTATACCGAGCCCGTGTTGGTGGCGCATGAATTGCTGCGCGACATCACTGGGAATAAGTATAGGGAGCAATGTACGAAGGGTGCTGACGCCAACTGCACCGACTAGCCTCTATCCCTGTCCGAAGGGGCAATAGGGGTTGGTAGCGGGTAGGCTGGTTGGCTCGCCAAGTCAACCAGCCTACCCGACTCTTTGGAACTCATGATGTTCGAGTAACGGGAAGCCCAAGAGGACGGCAACTGCGCGATGCATGACAAAGAATTCCGCTCCTTTCATCGGGTCGAATTCTCCGATCAGATGTTTGCCCGTGGCCTTAGTGGCGCCAATCTGGTTGTGTTTCTGCATGTCCGAACCGACCTCGTAGCTGGAGACGCGCACTGCGCGTGAGTGCTCATGGTGATTGAGGGCATCCAATGGTTTCTGGAGCGAGTGGCGGAGTACTCGTTCGCTTCGTTTACATCTTGGGACAGTTTTATCTCTGTTATTGGAAAAGTGCCGAGGGTCTTCACCGACTTCTCCAATGGGTTGGCCTGGCCGTACCTACTTTCCAGTCTGGTCCTTGCCTGGGTTATCTATGTGCTTGCGAAAAGGAAAAGCAGAACGTCGGCCACGTCGTTTCATGAGTTTGTCTTTCCAGCCCGTCTCTATCGCCATCCTTCGACGCTGCTTGATTGGCGATTCGGTGTGATCGATCTCTTCTTCACCTTCTTGCTGTATGTTCCCATCATGACCGGGATCGGGTTGCTTGGAGCGAAAGGGATATCCGCGGTGCTTGTTGGGCTGATGTCCTGGGAGCCGCCACGAACCCTGTCTCCGACGGCCATCATTGCCGCAGCCATGGGGTTCCTCATATTGCACGATTGCATCAATTACTGGGCCCATGTGTTGTTCCACAAGGTTCCGCTGCTCTGGTCGTTTCATCAGGTGCATCATTCTGCCGAGGTGCTCACTCCTGCGACGGCGTATCGGGTCCACCCGGTTGAAATCATCGGTTTTGCGGTCCTGCAAGCTCCGGCAGTCGGGCTGTCCGCGGTCTTCTATGAGAACATTCTTGGCCGTGATCAGCAGATCACCATGATTTTTGGCGTCAGCATTGTGGGTTTCGTGCTGGCCCTGTTGGGCACTCATTTGCGCCATTCCCATATCTGGTTCTCGTATGGGCCGGTGTTGAATCGGGTGTTCATGAGCCCTGCCCATCATCAGATCCACCACAGCATTGATCCTCGGCACTGGAATAAGAACTTTTCCGTGAAGCTGGCTGTGTGGGATGCGCTGTTCGGCACGCTTTATGTGCCCAGGGAGCCCGAGACGCTGCAAGTCGGTCTGCCGGACGCGGACCCGCGTGATTTTACGACAGTGCGAAAACTCTATTTCCTTCCGTTCACAAAGGCGGCGAAAGGAGTTCTTTCGTTGGCACATAGAAGAGGATGATGCAGACAACCCTCTCCGGTGAATTCGTCTCGCAGTTCGAACAAAGCGACGCATTGAAGACCTCCGTCCTCTTCTGATCTTCGCAAGTCGTTATCACCCGTTGCCCCTGAAAAAATCTGCATGGTAGGATAGCAGCGCAGCTGGAAGCTGCGAATGTTGAATGGTGAATGAACGATGTTGAATCTTCAGACTGGTCGGAAACTCAACATTCAGCATTGAACATTGAGGAGAACGAGGGCGCTATGAAAAAGCTATGGATCGCACTCTTTGCACTACTGGCTCCCATTGCTGCGGCCCACATGGTCCTTGCCGCGGGTTATTTTAAGGTGGGCGAGAAGGCGCCTTCGTTTGCGTTGACGGCCATTACCGGTGAGACTGTGGGGCTGGATATCTACAAGGGGAAGGTCGTGGTACTCGGACTGTTTCATATCTGTGACCCCTGTATGATGCAGGGGTCAACGCTCCAGAAAGTTTCTGAGAGGATGAAGGGGAAAGATGTGGTTGTGCTCGGTGTCAATTCTTCCGGCAACTCAAAGAAAGAAGTCGGCGAGTTCTTGTCCGCCTTTCCAGTGCAAGTTACCTATCCCTATCTGCTCGATCCGAACAAGGTGACGGACAAATTGTACGGTGGAGGGAAGTTTATTCCCAACGTGTATGTCATCGATCAGCAGGGCGTGATCCGCTGGCAGCGCGTCGGCAATATGGATCTGGCTGGTGAAGAGGCGATTGTGGCGGAGGTTGACAAGTTATTGGCAGGTGGAAGCAGTTAGATGTAAGGCGCACCGCGGCTAAGGAATCCCGCTACTCGCGGAACGCGCGCCCTGAGAAAGGATGAGGAGGGAGCCGCCAGACTATCCTTCTTGCTCGCAGAACGCGCACGATGAAACTGTGCTCGTCCGATGCGCGCAGTGAAGGACAGTCCGGCGACTCCCTTGAGGGAGAATCTTTGATGGTGCAGAGAAGGAAACAGGAAGGCCATCGCCCGGGCTAATGGCACGTCTCGGTGGGCGGGTGGGTGGGTGAGAAAGTTGTGCGCAGTGAAAGATCAATAAGCCCCCATCCCTGAAGAAATACAGAGCAAGCTTGGAGAGGTCATCTGTAACCTCGTTCGACGGCCGCACGTAGCCCAACATGGGTGCCCTTCCAAGAGAGAGAAAACGAGCGAGCTTGGAAGGATCATCTAGACAGATGAGGGTCGCTCGATGCGTGCATTCGGAGAGGCCCCGCTTCCCCGCCCGGAAACTAACCTACTTCTGCCGAGAGGGAGAGGAAAGAAGACGATGGATGACATGGATGAGATGGAAGAGGGAAAGCAGAAGTTTTTGGAGGTGGTGAAGGGGACTGATGCCGCCGTGCAGGTCGTCATTCCCGTGACGCCTTCTAATAGTATGTTTCTGATTTCTCTGACGAAGGGGCCGAATCGAAAATTTATTACGATCTCGGAAGATGACATCATCGACCTGCCCAATGAAGCGAGCATCCTGGCTAAGGTGACGAAAACCGTCAAAGATGCCGTCTCCGCTCTTGAGGAAGGTTGAGGCCAAGGCTGAGGATGAGCAAAATTCTCGACCTTAACCTTAGCCTCGACCTGGATATCCAATGAAACAACTTCTTCCCGGCATCTGGCAATGGTCCTGGTTCTCTGAGGAGAAGCAGCTCGATTTCAACGGGCTCTTCCTGACGGTCGGGGAACACAAGATTCTTATCGATCCTCCGCCGATGACAGGCGCGGCGAGTTCCGTGATTCTCCGCAACGGCCCCGTTGATTACATCATCGTGACGAATCGCGATCATGCCCGCGAAGCGGCAAAGTACCAAGAGGAGTTTCGCTGTCAGCTGCACGTGCCGGAGGCCGACGCGCCGCAGATGGACCTCAAGCCGACCAAAACGTTTAAAGACGGGGAATTGCTCACAGGGGGGATCTGGGTGATTCAGCTGAAAGACCAGAAATCTCCCGGCGAATCGGCGTTGTTCATTCAGCAGGGGAAGGGCGTGCTGATTGTCGGCGATGCGTTGATCGGGAAGCCGGCCGGCTCCGTCAGTCTCCTTCCTGCTGAAAAATATGTCGATGTGACAAAGGCCCAAGAGGGACTGCGTCGTCTCCTCAAGTACAATTTCGATAGTTTGTTGGTCGGCGACGGGGCCTCGATTCTCACCGACGCCAAGCAGGCGGTCGAACGGGTGTTCCAACCCTTATCATGACGCTACGAAACGGACTCTCCGAAGAACTCAATCGCCAGGGCAACGAGCATTTTTCGCGCGGGTTCTATACCGATGCCTATACCTGTTATGCAAAGGCGTTGGAATGTGACCGCTTGACCGGGGATCAACGGGCGTTGGCCGCCACGCTGGGAAATCTCGGGAATATTTGTGCGGTCAGCGGGCGTCGGGAATCGGCCCAGACCTACTATCAAGAGGTGTTGGAACTCCAGAAGATTCTTGGGGATGACAAGGGGATCGGGACGACGTTGGGAAATTTAGGGAATCTCAGGGCCGATGCGGGCGAATGGGATCGCGCCCAGGCCTATTATCTCGAAGCGTTGGATCTCATGTGTAAGGCTCACGATGAGGCAGGCAAGGCGGTGCTGTTTTCGGATCTTGGGTTGGTCGCACGCGAGACCAAAGAGTACGAGCAGGCGATTGGATACTATGAACAGTCGCTGGTCCTGATGCGGAGGTTGGAGAATGAGGGCGGCGTGGCCGATGCCTGGCGCATGATCGGTCGAACGTTTTTGCTCCAGCAGCGCTACGACGACGCCATCGCCTGTTGCCAGACCAGCCAGTCGATTGCCGAGCGATCGCGCGATGAGCTGCGGACAGGCGGGGCGCGCTATGTGCTGGCCCAATGTTATGAAGAGACCGGCAAGTTGCGTGAGGCTGCGGATCTCCTTGAACTGGTGGTGCAAATGGATCGCAAATATCAGCTGCCTAAACTTGAAGAGAATATCCAACGGCTGGCGGCCTTGCGTGCCAGCCTCTCGGGGCAGGATGGGGCACCGCCTCATCGAAAGACGCACGCATGAGTGAGGGAGCTTCGACGGCGTGGGCCGCTCTCAGAGCTTCGCTGGCCCCCGCATTTCCACAACTACTGGAATTGGAAGCCGGCGGTGCGTTGTCGATGGACCTTGGTTCCGACGGATGGCTGCTGGAACTCACGCCGGACGGGCGGCTGCTCTGCCAGTATGGAGTGGCGATTGACGATGTGATGACCCTTCTATCCGATGGGACGCCGGAAGATCTTGGCACCGACGAGATCGCGAAGCAGGCCAAGTACTTCATCCAACCGGCCGTTTCAAAGTATCGCGCGTTGCTGTTGACATCTGGATTTTCAGAACAGACCGAGATGAATGAAGAGTATGTGGCTGTTCGTTTCGAACGGAGCGTGGACGTGACAAATTCTATGGCTGTGCAGGATTTGATGCACTGGTGCGTGCGAACGATCGGCGTGGCCAGGTGAGGAGGCGGATCGCCACATTCGATGACTTGCGCGATGCGATTATGGCGTACCGGTTGCCGCGGGTCCTGATCGCCGCCCTTGAGCTGAACCTCTTCACGGCTATCGGGACGGATGCATGGACGGTTCCTGAGCTGGCTCGTGACGTGAAGGTCAGTAAGCGGGGGCTGGCCATTCTCTGCCGGAATCTCGCGATGGCCGGCGTGCTGAAGAAAAAGGGCGAGACCTATACGAACAGCCGGTTGGGCGCCACGGCGTTGATCGCACACCATCCGGCCTATCGGGGGGACTATCTCCAGCTGGTCACGAGCCATTGGGCTGATTGGGGGCGCTTGCTGGAATCGGTGAGGAGTGGATTACCGCTCGATCACGATGAGCCGGAAGAGCCGGACTATCGTCGTCGGTTCACCTGGGCGATGCATCACCGGACCCTGGAGACGGCTCCGAAGATGGCGGCTCAGATTGACTTGCGTGGCGCGCGGACCCTGCTCGATCTTGGCGGCGGTCCCGGCACCTATGCCATGGCCTTCCTCGTAAAGAATCCCACGCTCCGCGCCACGGTGTGCGACCGTCCCTTAGCCCTCGCCGTGGCGAAGGAGATTGCGTCGACTCACAAGGCCGGTGCGCGACTCTCCTTTCTGCCGTTGGATATGATGACGGAAGCCATTCCAGGCACCTACGATGTCATCTGGTATTCGAACGTGCTCCACATCTATTCGCCGAAAGACAATCAGGCCGTGTTTCGGCGTGCGTTGGTTTCATTAAATCCCGGAGGCAGGTTGCTGATTCAGGATGCCTTTCTCCATGATCGAGACGGTCTGTTTCCTGAAGAGGCGAGTCTCTTCGCGGTCTCAATGTTGCTGTTCACCGAGAAGGGCAATACCTATTCGGCAGCCGAAACGAGGGCCTGGTTGACGGATGCTGGATTTGAACGGATCAAGGTCTTGCGGATGAAGAAGGGGACGGAGGACTGGGAGGGCGGGATACTGGAAGCGCGGTCCCCTGGAACGAATGAAAAAACGCGCGTCCGCCGAATAGGAGCAGTAAGAAGTTCACGATCCCGCTCATCGCACTGAAGAGGAGCAGGGCGCCGACTTCACCTTGTCCGCCTAGGATGCTCGTGATTGTGGCAAGGTCTAACGCCAACCCCACCGTTCCATAGATGACGCAGGCCATGGCAGTCCAGGTCCATCCGATCCGTACGAGGCCTGCGAGCGCTATAGGAAATGCGAGAAGATAGAGCATCCATCCGACTCGCCCTGCCTCCGTCGAAGCCGGTATGAGCTGGGTGGTATTGGCTCCGATGAGGCAGAGTCCCGCGAGCAGGCCGATCAGCGTCCACGTGTGTCGCATGGATGGGATGATACCTGCCTCTGCTGTACACTGCAACAGGACTAGCAGGATGCTGAAAAAGTCCGCCAGCGCCACAGACCGTGGCGCGCGAAATGCGAGACACGCGAGAAAGGCGCGACGTGAATAAATTGGATTTCTACTGCTTCTCGCCCGTCACGCCCGTCTCGCGTGCCTAGATTTTCCCGCAGCCTGAATAGGGTGCTAAATAGCGGTGAGTGGGAGATCGCAAGGGGTAATGGCGATGGCAGGTCCATCCGACAGCGAGGCTGAAACCTGTCTTCTGGTCTACGATGGCCAATGCCGCCTCTGTGTTACCGCCAAGAAGGGCCTTGAGCGACTGGAGACTCACGCGGATGCTACCCCGATACGGATGGTCCCCTATCAGAGCGAAGAGGCTCAGCTGGCCTTGGGGGAGAGCTATCATCCAGGTCGTCCCAACGCTGCCTTCCTGGTCCGTCCTAACGGGGAGATTGCCCGTGGGCTCGATGCTTTTCTGGCCCTCCTGCCTGGCCTCAAAGGTGGGAGGGTCCTCTCAGTCCTCTTGAGTTTTCCACTGGTGAAGCCTTTGGGCTATCTGTTGTATTGGTTTGTGGCCCGGTACCGGTATTCAATCTTTGGCAAAGTTCCGCTTGCGGGGGCTTCCGATAATCTCCGTACACCGAGTCGAGAAACACCTCACAAGTAGCCGATTTTCCACTTGCAATACGAAGTTCGACGCTCCAAAAACCTCGAGCTTTGGACCTCGAACCTTGATCCCTCGGTCGTCTTGTCCCCTCTCGCTCGTCCGGCTGTTCCGCGCGACTAGTTAAGGTCCCCCCTCTTTCGAAGGGTTTTCTCCCCATAGTGGGGAATTTACGCTGAAACGCGTCAATGCGAGACTCCAGCACAAGTGAGGGAGAACCGCACATGACGATCATCCAACGGCTGTCTGAGACGATAGGTGAAGTAAGAGCCTGGTTCAGACCGATCGGGCATAAGTTGGTGCCTGTGTCTGTGTATTTGGTGCCTGTGTCTGTGTATAAGGAGCGGCGGATTGATGGTCGAACGAGAAAGGCTTTCTGCGGCGCACTGATCGCCTGTGCCATGATCGGTCCGAGCCTTCCGCTGCCAGCCTGGAC